>DATKFT010000369.1:0-5845 GCA_035544335.1 Pseudorhodoferax sp. | reverse complement strand
CCCTGGTGCTGCACGGCGACGCCGACCGCACCGTCCAGGTCGCCAACGGCTGCGCGATCACGCGGCAGGCCCTGGCGGCCTTCCGGCAAGCCGGCCGGCCGCTGCGCGCGCAGCCCCTCCCGGACGCCAGCGCCGCAGCAGCCGCGGTGTTCACGGACTACCACGAGGGTTCAGGCCGCGTCATGGTGCGTGAATGCATCGTGCGAGGCGGCGTGCACGCCTGGTTTGGCGGCAACGCGGCCGGACGCTTCGCCGAAACGGATGCCCCCGACGCGAGCGCCGAGATCGTCCGCTTCTTCCTGCAGACGCAGACGCAGACTTAGGTGGCAGCGGCGGTGGTCCACGCCACCCTGGCTTGACGCCCGGCCCGCACGCAATCCGGCCACCGCGCAGGGCGGTGCGTTTCCCGCCACAGGCCGGGGCAAGCCGCAGCCGCACTCAGGTGCACTCAGGCGCACGGAGGACAGCCAGGCCTCGCGGATTCCCACATGGCGGCTTGCCTTGCTTGCGTAGAACCGGCAAGCATCCCGGGGCGGGGGGCGCAAGCACTTCTTCCTCCGAGTCCATGCGCTCCGTCACCACTGCCGCAACGGGACAGCGCCCCGCTGCGTTGCAGCCACCCCACTGACCAGGAGACATGCCATGCCCCAGCTGCCACGCGCCAAGCACCGCAGCGCCAGCCCCGACACGCCCGCGGTGGACGAAGCCGAGCGCAAGGTGGCCGCCGTGCTCGACGATCTCGAGGAAGGAACGGACGCGGAGGTGAAGGACATCGACCTCGAGGACCTCGTCGACACCGACGCGCAGGGGCGGCCCGTCGTCAAGAAGGGCGTCGACATCACCGTCGAGCACAGGCCCAAGCGGAACTGGGCACGTTGACCGCGCGGCACCGCCATGAAGCACCGCGCCCTGTTGGCGCTGCCTGGTTGGGATGACGACGGCCGGCAGCAGTTCGATGCACTGGACCAGGAGCTCACGCCCGCGGGCTGGATCTGCCGGCGCGCCCACATCCCCGACGCGAGCTGGCCGGCCCGCGAACGCGAGAGGGTCAGCCGCGCGCAATCCCTGCAGCTGGTGCGCGAGGACTACATGGACCTGGGCGCGGTCCGAGGCGTCGCGCGCAGCCGCCTCGCGCTGCTGGGCTTCAGCTTCGGCGCCTACCTCGCAAGCTTCCTCGTGGAGGCCAGGCCGCCGCGCCTGCTGGTCCTGCGCTCGCCCGCCCTCTACCCGGACGACGGCTGGAGCACCCCGAAGGAAGACCTGGACAAGCGCGCGCTGCGCGCGTACCGCGCCCGGGTGTGGACGCCCGAGGACAACCGCTCGCTGTGGTGCTGCTCCCGCTTCAGGGGCGATGTCCTGCTCATCGCCTCGGGCCAGGACGAGGTCATCCCGCCGCCCGTGATCGAAAGCTACGCGCGGTCCTTCCGGCATGCGCGCACGCTGACCCGCTGCACGCTGCCCGAGGCCGACCACACGCTCTCCGATCCTGCGTGGCAGCGCGCGTACCACGCGCTGGCCGTGGACTGGCTCAACGCACGCCTGGCGCCCTGAGCCGGCACGGGCAGAAGCCTCCCGGCGCGCGAGGAAACGCGGGCATCGCAGCGCGGGGCGGCAGACGGCAGACGGCTTGCGGGTGCGTCGCTGGGCGTCCTCCTACGGCTGCACCCGCGCATGGACGGCATCGGTCCCAGGCCCTGAGAAGAACACTGCACCGACTGCGCGTGCGCAGCGCTCGCGCCCCCTTCCAGCGGTCTGCCGCAGGCGGCGCTGGGCTCGCCAGGCGCGGATTCGAAGCCCTGTCCGACCAGAAAGAAAAGCCATGCCGCGAGCCCATGCCGCCCCCTCGCATGCAGCCCATGGAAAGCGACCGCAGGGTCCCCCGGGCCACCGTGGCCGGCGCTGCCTCCGCCCTCCTGCACGGGCCTGCACATGACACACGGCTGCAGCACGCCGTCCGCAAGCTCGCACGGACGCGCCACCGCGATGCAGCGCCTGGCCGGCCTGGGGCGCAGCCTGGGCCGCGCCGCCCTGGGCACGCCGGGCCTGGGTGTGCTGCTGCTGGCCGTCCGCAACTACGTCATGCACCAAAGCGCCAACCAGGCGGGCAGCCTGGCCTTCTCGTCGGTGCTGGCCGCGTTCCCCCTGGTGCTCCTGCTCTCGGCCGCTGCGGGCTACGTCGGACAGCCCGGCGATGCGGCAGCGCTCGTGGCCCGCGTGATGGGCTATGCCCCGGCGCTGGTGCGCGAGGCCGTGCAGCCCGTGATCGACGAGGTCATCGCGCAGCGCAACCAGGCCCTGCTGACCATCGGCCTGTTCGCCACGCTGTGGACGGCCTCGTCGGGCATGCAGGCCGTGCGCACGGCATTGAACAAGGCCTATGGCGTCGCGCAAGGCCTGCCGTTCTGGAAGGCGCGCATCAAGGTCACGGTGTTCACCGTCGTCGTGGGCGCCTGCACGCTCGCGGCGTTCAGCTCGGTCATCATCGTGCCCTACTTGTGGCGCCTGCTGGAGGCCAATGTGGGCGCGGGCCAGGAGTCCTTCTGGCTGCGCACCAGTGTGCGCTACGGCGCGGCATGGCTGGTGCTGACCACGCTGTATGCGCTGCTGTACGGTTGGCTGCCGGACGTCCGGCAGCGCGTCCGGACCGTGCTGCCCGGTGCCTTCATCGGCGCAGCGCTGTGGGTCGCGGCGGCCGCCGTGCTGTCGTACACGCTGGGCAGCGCCGGCAAGCTGGCCCTGCTGTACGGCAGCTTCGCCGGCGTGGTGGCCACGCTGGTGTTCCTGTACATCAGCGGCACCACGCTGATCTTCGGTGCCGAGGTGAACGGCGTGCTGCGCGCCCCCCCGGCCCGGCGAGGTCCGGCGCACAGCCCGCCGCCAGCGGCGGGACCGGCGGTCTGACGCGGGCAGCATGGCGGTCCTTTGCGGCCTGCGGCCGGCACGGCGCCTGCCGCTGCGTGCGCGGCCTGCTCCTCCCAGTGCGTGCGGTGCGGTCAGCGCAGCATGCGCCGGATCGCGTCGAGCAGCCGCTGCGGCTCGAAGGGCTTGGCGATGTGCATGTCGAAGCCGGCCTGCAGCGCCATGGCGCGGTCGTCCGGCCGGCCGAAGGCCGTCAGCGCGATGGCAGGCAGCCGCGGCAGCCCCTGCTGTGCCTCCAGTTCGCGCCACCGGTGGATCAGCGCATAGCCGTCCTTGCCGGGCAGGCCGATGTCGCTGAGCAGCAGGTCGTGCCGGCGTGCCTGCAGTGCCTGCAGGCCGCTGTCGTGGTCGCCCGCGATCGTGATCTGCGCACCGCGGTCTTCCAGGATGTGGCCCAGCATCTCGGCCGCGTCATGGTCGTCCTCCACCACCAGCACCTGCCGGCCGCTCAGACCCGCCAGTGCCGCGTCGTCCAGCGCGCCGAGCACCGCATCGGGCGCGGCGCTGCCCTCGCCCATTGCGGCGTCCAGCGGCAGCCACACGCGCACCGAGGTGCCGGCGTCCAGGCCCGGGCTGGTCAGCGCCACGCCGCCGCCGTGCAGTTCGGCCAGGTGCTTGACGATGGACAGGCCCAGCCCCAGGCCGCCGCTGGCGCGCTTGCCCGGGGCATCGCTCTGGGTGAACTTCTCGAACACGCGCTCGAGGAAGGCCGGGGCGATGCCCTTGCCGTTGTCCGTCACCGTCAGTTCCAGCAGGTCCGGCCTGCGCTCCAGCGCCACGCGCACGCTGCCGCCCACGCGCGAGAACTTGATCGCGTTGTTGAAGATGTTCCAGAAGATCTGCTGGAAGCGCGCCGGGTCCAGCAGCACCGCGCCCGTGGGCTGCACGTCCAGCACGAGCTGCAGCTGGCGGCTGTCCAGCTGCTGGCGCATCGCGTCGATCGAGGACTGCACCAGCGCCGCGGGGTCGGCCAGCTCGCGCTGCAGCGTGAGCTTGCCCAGGTTGATGCGCGAGACGTCCAGGATGTCCGAGATGATGCGGGCCTGCGTCTGTGCGTTGCGGCGGATCGCGTCCAGCCCCTTGGCGAACTCCGGTGCGGGCTGCTTGCGCAGCAGCACGTGCACGTTCATGAGGATGGCGTTGAGCGGGTTGCGCAGCTCGTGCGAGAGCACAGCCACGAAGTCGTCCTTGGTGCGGCTGTGGCGCTCGGCGCTGGCGCGTGCGGCCTGTTCGCGCTCCAGCAGCAGCTGCCGGTAGCGCTGTTCGCTCTCGCGCAGTTGCTCCTCCGCGATGCGCGCGCGGATCAGCGCTTGCAGCGTGGCGACCAGGATGGCCGGCTCCACGGGGTGCTCCAGGTAGGCGTCCGCACCGGAGTTCAGGCCCGCGACCTTGTCCGAGCTCTCGATGTAGGTGGCCGACAGATGCAGCACCGGCAGCACCACGGTCTCGGGCAGCTCGCGCAGCATGCGGCAGACCGTGAAGCCGTCCATGTCGGGCAGGTGCACATCCAGCACCGCCGCGGAGATGCCGCCGGCGCGCGCGCGGTCCAGCCCCGCCGCGCCGGTGCCGGCCTCCACGGTCTGGAAACCCGCCGCGCGCAGGATGCGGCAGGTCGAGTAGCGCGTGGCGGGGTTGTCGTCCACCACCAGCACATGGTGCTTGGAGCGGTCGATGGTGGCGTTGACCTTGTGCATGCCGAGCTCCTTCACGCCGAGCGGTCTTCGCCGGCGGATGCGCGGCGCAGCGGAATGCGCACGTGGAAGGTCGACCCCTGGTCCGGCACGCTCTGCATGCCCACGCTGCCACCCAGCAGCTCGGCCAGGCGTTTGGACAGCGCCAGCCCCAGCCCGGTGCCGCGCAGGCTCTTCTGGATCGGCGAGTCGATCTGCGAGAAGTCCTGGAAGATGGCGCCGTGGTATTCCTTGGCGATGCCGATGCCGGTGTCGGCCACGGCGAACTGCACCCAGTCCTGCCCCTCGGTGCTGATCCGCCGCGCCGAGACGCGGACCTCGCCGCGTTGCGTGAACTTGAGCGCGTTGCTGATGTAGTTGCGCAGGATCTGCGCGAGCCTGCGGTCGTCGCTGAAGACCTGCGGCACGTCGACCGGGTCTTCGAAGACCAGCGAGACCGCCGGATTGGTCAGGACGGGCTTGAACATGCCGCGCAGCGCCGCGAACAGGTCGACCATGTCGAACCAGTCCGGCGACACGTCGATGCGGCCAGCCTCCACCTTGGCCAGGTCCAGCAGGTCGTTGACGATCTCGGCGAACTCCTGGGCGTTCTGGTGGATGAACTGCACCTGGCGCGCCTGCTCGTCCGTCAGGGGGCCGTCCAGCCGGTCCAGCAGCAGCCGCGTCATGCTCTGGATGGCCCCCAGCGGCGTGCGGAACTCGTGGCTCATGTAGGCCAGAAAGCGGCTCTTGAGCTCGTTGGCGTGCCGCAGTTCTTCGGCCTGGGTGTCCAGCTCGGCGTACAGCGCGAGCACGCCGCGGTTGGTCTCCTCCAGCTCCTCGGACAGCTGGACCACCTGTTCCTGCGCAGCGGCCAGCTGCGCGGCGAGGCCATGCTCATCGTCCATTCGTGTTCCTTTGCACCACCAGCACGGTGGTGTCGTCGCGGCCGCGCAGGTTGCCGCGCACCAGCCAGGCGGCCAGCAGTGCCGGATCGCGCGCCACCAGCGGCGCCAGCGGCTCGGCCAGCCAGCGGCTCTGCAGGCCGTCGCTGTGCAGCACCGCGACCGCATGCGGCGGCCACTCCGTTCGCACCGGTTCGAAGCGACGCACCTGCAGGCCCAGCGTGCCGTGCTGCGTGGCCAGGCTCTTGCTGTGCGTGCCCGAGACCAGCCGCGTGGCGATGTTGCCGGCGCCGGCCAGCGAGAGGCCGGACGGCCCCAGCCAGGCCAGCGACGCGGCGGCGCCGCGCGTGA
>DATKFT010000368.1:0-3656 GCA_035544335.1 Pseudorhodoferax sp. | reverse complement strand
ACGGCCAGCGTGCCGCTGATCGTGTCCAACCTGGTCAACATCGTGTCGGCCGACTTTTTCGGCATCGGCTTCAACCGGTACGCGGCCGTGATGGTGCCGGTCAACATCGCCGCCGTGCTGGCCAGCCTGCTGGTGCTGCTGCTGTACTTCGGCCGGGGTGTGCCAGCGCGCTACGACCTGGCCCAGCTCAAGATGCCGGCCCAGGCCATCCGCGACCCGGCCACCTTCCGTGCCGGCTGGGTGGTGCTGGTCCTGCTGCTGGTCGGCTTCTTCGGCCTGGAGCCGCTGGGCGTGCCGGTCAGCGCGGTCGCGGCCGTGGCCGCCGTGGTGCTGCTGGCCGTGGCGGCCAGGGGCCACGTCATCAGCACGCGCAAGGTGCTGCATGGCGCGCCCTGGCAGATCGTGGTCTTCTCGCTGGGCATGTATCTGGTGGTCTACGGCCTGCGCAATGCAGGGCTGACCGACCGCATCGCCGCGCTGCTCGATGTGTTTGCGCAGGGCGGCATCTGGGGCGCGGCCATCGGCACGGGCGTGCTCACGGCGCTGCTGTCCTCGGTCATGAACAACATGCCCACGGTGCTCATCGGCGCGCTGTCCATCGACGCATCGCAGGCCAGCGGCTTGGTGAAGGAGGCCATGGTCTACGCCAACGTGATCGGCTGCGACCTCGGCCCCAAGATCACACCCATTGGGAGCCTGGCCACGCTGCTGTGGCTGCACGTGCTCCAGAAGAAGGGAACCACCATCGCCTGGGGCTACTACTTCCGCGTGGGCATCGTGCTCACGCTGCCCGTGCTGCTGGTCACGCTGGCGGCCCTGGCGCTGCGACTGAGCCTTGCGTGATCTTTCGAGCGACATGCCGATGAAGATTTCAATCGGGTCCGTGTTGGAGGTCTTTCTGGCTTTCCTGAAGCTCGGGCTGACCTCGTTCGGCGGCCCCGTGGCGCACATCGGCTACTTTCGCGCGGAGTTCGTGGACAAGCGTCGCTGGCTCGACGACGAGAGCTTTCTGAACCTGGTGGTGTTCTGCCAGTTCCTGCCAGGGCCGGCGAGCAGCAAGGTCGGCATCGCACTGGGTCTTCGGCGCGCTGGATGGTTGGGCGCGCTCGCAGCATGGCTAGGGTTCACCATGCCCTCGGCCATCGCGCTCATTGCCTTCGCGCTAGGCGCCCAACAGTGGACAGGCCTGGTGTCGTCAGGGGCCGTGCGTGGCTTGAAGATCGCCGCCGTCGCGGTGGTGGCGCAGGCCGTCTGGTCCATGGGCAGGGCGTTCTGCCCGGATCGCCTGCGAGCTGCGCTTGCGCTTGCTGCGGCACTGGTGGTGTGGGCAGTGCCGGGCTCCATCGGGCAGCTCGCGGCCATCGCGCTGGGTGCCGCCGTGGGCCGCTGGGCGTTGCGGCTCGACCAACTGCGCCCGCTGGCACAGCATGACTACGGCGTGTCGAGACGCACCGGTGCCCTGCTGCTGGTCGCCTTTGCCCTGTTGTTGTTGGCGCTGCCTGTGATCGCAGCGAGCACCGGCTCTTTCGTTCTGTCGGCCATCACGGCGATGTACCAAGCCGGAGGCCTTGTGTTCGGCGGAGGCCACCTTGTGCTGCCGCTGCTGCATGCCGGCGTCGTGTCGCCGGGATGGGTCGGCAACGACGCCTTTCTTGCTGGCTACGGCGCAGCGCAGGCCGTGCCGGGGCCGCTGTTCACCTTCGCGGCTTACCTGGGCGCCGTGATGCCCTCGCCCCTCGGCGGGTGGACGGGCGGCCTGGTTCTGCTGGTCGCCATCTTCGTCCCGGGGTTCTTGCTCGTGGTCGGCGCTCTCCCGTTCTGGGAGTCGCTGCGTCAGCAGATCGGCGTGCGACAGGCCGCCGCAGGCATCAACGCCGCGGTCGTGGGCCTTTTGGCTTCGGCCCTGGTCGATCCGGTATGGACCAGTGCCATCCATTCCTTCGCCGACTGCGTGATCGCAGTCGCCGCCTTTGTGCTGCTGGTGGTCTTCAAAGTCTCGCCGGTGGCTGTCGTCGGCTTCGCGGCCGTCTGCGGATGGCTTGTTTCCTGACCCACTGCATGCCTTTGACCATGAGCGACATCACGATCTACCACAACCCCGCCTGCGGCACGTCGCGCAACGTGCTGGCGATGATCCGCAACAGCGGCGAGGAACCCCAGGTCATCGAGTACCTGAAGACGCCGCCCGACCGAGCAACCCTGGAACGGATGATCGCCGCCATGGGCATCACGCCGCGCGAACTGCTGCGCAAGAAGGGCACGCCCTACGAAGCGCTGGGCCTGGACAACACCACGTGGACCGACGCGCAGTTGATCGACTTCATGGTGCAGGAGCCCATCCTCATCAACCGGCCCATCGTCATCACGCCGCTGGGCACGCGGCTGTGCCGGCCCTCGGAGGCCGTGCTCGACCTGCTGCCCCGGCCGCAGCAGGGTGCCTTCACCAAGGAAGACGGCGAAGCCGTCATTGACGACAAGGGAGCGCGCATTGCCAAGCCCTGAGCTGCCCAACATCGATGCCGACCACTTCCGCCGGCCCGACCTGGTGCGGCTGCTTCCGGCCGAGCGCGCGACCCATCCGCCGCGCATCCTGCTGCTGTACGGCTCGGTGCGCGAGCGCTCCTACAGCCGGCTGCTGACCGAGGAGGCGGCCCGGCTGCTGCTGGCCCTGGGCGCCGAGCCGCGCATCTTCGATCCGCGCGGCCTGCCGCAACCCGATGGCGCGCCCGAGAACCATCCCAAGGTGCAGGAGCTGCGCGACCTGGCGCAGTGGTCCGAGGGCATGGTGTGGTGCTCGCCCGAGCGCCACGGGGCCATGACCGGCATCATGAAGTCACAGATCGACTGGATACCCCTGGCGGTAGGCTCGGTGCGGCCGACGCAAGGCAAGACGCTGGCCGTCATGCAGGTGTCGGGTGGCTCGCAGTCCTTCAACGCGGTGAACCAACTGCGCGTGCTGGGCCGCTGGATGCGCATGCTGACCATCCCCAACCAGTCGTCGGTGGCCAAGGCCTTCGCCGAGTTCGAGGAAGACGGCCGCATGAAGCCATCGCCCTACTATGAGCGCGTGGTGGACGTGATGGAGGAACTGGTGAAGTTCACGCTGCTGACGCGCGACTGCGCCGGCTACCTGGTGGACCGCTACAGCGAGCGGCGCGAGAGCGCCGAGGCGCTGTCCAAGCGGGTCAACCTGCGCAGCATCTGACCGGCGCGGCCCAGGTGCAGAGCCGGACCACGACCACCGTACTGCTGGGCGTGGCGCAGACGCTGGCGTGGGCCTCGTCGTACTACCTGCCGGCCATCCTGGCCGGCGCCATCGCGCGGGACGTGGGTGCCTCCAGCTCGGCCGTGTTCGGCGCCTTCTCGGTGGCCTTGCTGATGTCGGCAGCCATCGGGCCGTTCGCCGGCCGGCTGATCGACCGGCGGGGCGGGCGGCCGGTGCTGATCGCCAGCAATGTGGGGTTCGCGGCCGGCCTGGCTGTGCTGAGCCAGGCACAGCAGCCGCTGCACGTCTTCGCGGCCTGGGCCGTGCTGGGCCTGGCGATGGGCAGCGGACTGTACGAAGCCGCGTTCGCCACGGCCGTGCGCCTGCACGGGCAGAACGCACGGCGCACCATCACCGGCATCACCCTGTTCGCCGGCCTCGCCAGCACCGT
>DATKFT010000367.1:0-11553 GCA_035544335.1 Pseudorhodoferax sp. | reverse complement strand
AGCACGCTGCCGATCTCGGGCACGGGCAGCCGGTGCAGGCGTTCGTGCACGGACGGGATGGCCGCCATCAGCGCACGCGTGTAGGGCTGCTGCGGCGCGTCGAGCACGCGGCGCACGGGCCCGGTCTCCAGCACGCGGCCCTGGTACATGACCATCACGCGGTCGGCCGTCTCGGCGACCACGCCCATGTCGTGCGTGATCAGCAGCGCGGCCGTTCCGCGCTCGCGGCAGACGCGGCGCAGCACGCGGATGACCTGGGCCTGCACCGACACGTCGAGCGCCGTCGTGGGCTCGTCGGCGATCAAGAGCCGCGGCTCGGCGCTGAGGGCCAGCGCAATCGCCACGCGCTGGCGCATGCCGCCCGAGAACTGGTGCGGGTACTGGTCCAAGCGGGTCTCGGGCTCGGGAATCTCCACCTCGGCCAGCAGCGCCAGCGCGCGGCGCCGCGCCTCGGCCGCGTCCACGGGCAGATGCGTGCGGATGGTCTCCGTGAGGTGCCGGCCGATGGTGCAGACCGGGTTCAGGCTGGTCAGCGGGTCCTGGAACACGGAGCCGATGCGCCGGCCGCGCACGCGGCGCAGGTCGTCGCCGCGCAAGGTGTCGATGCGCTCGCCATCCAGCCTCACGGAGCCCGCCACGAGCCGGCCCGGCGGCGGGATCAGGCCGATCACGGCCGCGCCCGCCATGGACTTGCCCGCGCCCGACTCGCCGACCACGCCCAGGATCTCGCCCGGGGCCAGGTCGAACGAGACCTCGTCGAGCACGCGCACCGTGCCGCGGTGGGTTTCGAACTCCACGCGCAGGTCGCGCACGGACAAAAGAGGTTGGACGGCGGTCATTGCAGCTTGGGGTTCAGCGCGTCGCGCAGCCAGTCGCCGACCAGGTTCACCGACAGCGCGAGCGCGAGCAGCGTGAGGCCGGGGAACAGCAGGATCCACCACTCGCCCGAGAACAGGAAGCCCTGGCCGATGCGGATCAGCGTGCCCAGCGAAGGGCTGGTGGGCGGCAGGCCCACGCCCAGGTAGGACAGCGTGGACTCGGCCACGATGGCCAGCGCGAAGCTGATCGTGGCGATCACGAGAACGGGCGCGAGCAGGTTGGGCAGGATGTGGCGCACCAGGATGGCCATGCCCGAGCGGCCGATCAGCTGGGCCGCCGCCACATAGTCCTTGTGCTTTTCCACGCGCACGGCGCCGCGCACCGTGCGCGCGTACTGCACCCAGTCCGACAGCGCGATCGCCACGATGATCACGTAGACCGCCATGTCGTCGCGGTAGCCCTCGGGCAGCAGGCCGCGCGCGATGCCGAACACCAGCAGCGCCACCAGCAGCACCGGGAAGGTCAGCTGCACGTCGGCCACGCGCATGACCAGCGTGTCGAACCAGCCGCCCGCGTAGCCGGCCGCCAGGCCCAGCGGCACGCCGATCGCGAGCGAGAGGCCGACGGCCGCCACGCCGACCAGCAGCGACATGCGCAGGCCGTAGAGCATGGTGGCCAGGAGGTCGCGGCCCTGGTCGTCGGCGCCCAGCGCGTGGAACGCGCCCGAGACGCCCTCCTGCCCGGGCCGCGTGAACGCGTCCAGCAGCTCCACGTTGGCCGGGTCGAAGGGGTCGGACTGCACGAGCCAGGGTGCGAACAGCGCGGCGAGGCCCAGCAGCGCGAGCACGAGCACGGCCAGCTGCACGAGCCGCGAGCGCGCGAAGCTGCGCAGCACGGGCGAGTCGGCGTTGCGCCAGCGGCGGCGCGGGGTGGTCGAGAAGCTCGTCATGACAGTTGTCCATTGCACGGGTGCGCCACCCGCAGCGCACGAAACCGGCACGCAGGCAACAGTTCAGAAGGCCGCGGAGCAGGCCATGCCAGCAGACGCCACGGATCCGGCTCTGCCAGGCCGCTGGCGTCGCCCCCTGGAGGGGGGATGGGGCTTCTACACGACCTTCGAAGTCCAAACGGGGGTGGTGTCATCGCAGGCGCGGGTCGACGAGCAGGTACAAGAGGTCGACGACGAGATTGATCAGCACATACAGCAGCGCGATCAGCAGCAGGTAGGCCGCGACCACGGGCACGTCCACGCCCTGGATCGAGGAGATGAACAGCAGGCCCACGCCGGGCCACTGGAACACGGTCTCGGTCACGATCGCGAAGGCCACGAGCGAGCCGATCTGCAGGCCCGTGATCGTGATGACCGGCACCAGCGTGTTGCGCAGCGCGTGGCCGAACAGCAGGTCGCGCTCGCGCAGGCCGCGCGCGCGGCCGAAGCGGATGTGGTCGGCGCGCAGCACCTCCAGCATCTCGGCGCGCACGAGCCGCATGATCAGCGTGAGCTTGTAGAAGCCCAGCGTGAAGGCCGGCATCACGAGCGAGGCCCAGCCCGAGGCGCTCAGCAGCCCGGTCTGCCAGCCGCCCAGGTCCCTGAGGCCGCCGCGGCCGAACGAGGGCAGCCAGCGCAGCTCGACCGCGAACAGGTAGATCAGGCCGATGCCGATCAGGAAGGTGGGCAGCGAGACCCCCACCAGCGAAACCGTCATGACGGCCTTGCTGAGCCAGCCCTCGCGCCGCACGGCCGTGTAGACGCCCAGCACCACGCCGCCGACCACGGCGAAGACCGAGGCCACGAGGGCCAGCTCCAGCGTGGCGGGCAGCCGCTCGGCGATGAGCTCGACCACGGGCCGCTTGAGCCGGTACGAGACGCCCAGGTCCCCGTGCAGCGCGCGGCCCACGTAGGCCAGGTACTGGAGGGTCACCGGGCCGTCGAAGCCCAGCTCGGCCGCCAGCGCGGCGCGCTCTTCGACCGTCGCGTCCTCGCCCAGCAGGCTGATGGTCGGGTCGCCGATGTGGCGGAACACCGCAAACGCGACGAAGGAGACCGCCAGCAGCACCAGCACGGACTGGCCGAGCCGGCGCAGCAGATGTTCCAGCATGCGCTAGCGGACGGTGGTGCTGCAGGCCGACGGTTTCCCATCGGCACCGCTCGCATGGCGTAGCGCCGACGGCCGCGGAGCAGGCCATGCCGGCGGACGCCGCGCAACGGGCTCTGCCCGGGCGCTGGCGGTGTCCCTTGAGGGGGATGGGATGGCTACACGCAGTGAGCCATCCAAACGGGGTGGGCTCATTTGCCGACCTTCACGAACTTGAAGAACACCGCGTTCTCCGGGCTCACCGGGATGTTGAGCCTGGGCTGCGAGGCGTAGTTGAGCACCTGGTCGTGCAGCGCGATGTAGATGCGCTCCTTCTGCACGGTCTGCCAGATGCGCTTGATCGTGGCGTCGCGTTGGGCCTTGTCGCTCTCGGAGGCCAGCGAGGCGATCTGCGCATCGACCTCGGCGTTGCTGTAGCCCGTGGCGTTGGTCGGGCCGCGGCCGTCCTTGCCGCGCGTGTGCACGAGGTAGTCGAAGATGTAGGCCGAGTCGTAGGTCGGCACACCCCAGCCGAACAGGTAGAAGTCGGTGTCGGCCTGGTTGATGGCCGTGCTGTGCAGCGCGATCGGGCGCGCCGCCACCTGGGTCTTGATGCCGATGCGGCCCAAAAAGCCCGCGACCGCGGTGCTGATGGCCTCGTCGTTGACATAGCGGTCGTTGGGGCTGTGCAGCGTGATCGCAAAACCGTTCGGATAGCCGGCCTCGGCCAGCAGCTTCCTGGCCTGGGCCACGTTGGCCTTGGGGTAGGCCGCGAAGGCCTTCTCGTAGCCGTTCACGAACGAGGGCGCGATGATGCCCGAGGGGATGGACAGGCCGCGCATGACCGCGGTCTTGATCGCATCGCGGTCGATGGCCAGCGCGATGGCCTCGCGCACCTTGGGCTCGGCCAGCGGGTTCCTGCCCTTCACGTCGGCGTACTTGAGCTCCTTGGCACCCACGTTCAGGCCCAGGAAGATGGAGCGGTTCTCGGGTCCCTCGGTCACGCGCAGGCGCTGGTCGGCCTTGAGACGGCCCACGTCCTGCGCGGGCAGGTCCTGCACGAAATCGACCTCGCCCGACAGCAGCGCGGCCACGCGCGTGGCCGGCGACTTGATGGGCAGGTAGACGATCTCCGTCACCTCCAGCGGAAACTGGCCGCGGCCCCAGTACTGCGGGAACTGCTTGAGCACGGTGCGCTGGTCGACCTCGCGCGAGGCCAGCGTGTAGGGCCCCGTGCCATTGGTGTTGCGCGTGGCGAAGTTCTCGGTCTTGCTGCCCACGTCCTGCGAGGCTTCGGCCTGGTGGGCCTTGGCCCAGGCCTCGCTCAGGATGAAGAGGTTGGTCAGGTTGTTCGGGAAGATCAGGTTGGGGCCCTTGGTCTTCACGTGCACGGTCAGCGGGTCGACCTTGGTGATGGTCTGGACCGAGGACAGCAGGGATTTCAACTGCGAGGTCGGCGCCTGGGCGCGCTGCAGCGAGAACACCACGTCGTCGGCCGTCAGCAGCGAGCCGTCGTGGAACTTGATGCCGGGACGCAGCTTGAACTCCCAGACGCTGGGATCCTTGGTCAGGGCCCAGGACTGCGCGATCGCGCCCTGCAGCTTGCCCTCGGGCGTGCGGATGATCAGCGGCTCGTAGATCTGGTGCAGCACGTTGAAGTTCGTGCCCGTGTTGACGGCATGCGGGTCCAGCGTGGCCGGGTCCGAGCCGCGCGCCCAGCGCACGGTTTCGGCTTGGACGAGAGCGGCCTGGAGCAGGCCTGCGGCCAGCAGCGCAGCGGCCAGAACATTGCGGATCATGGATACCTTCTGGAAGTCTTTTGGGAGTGCGGCGGTTTGTGCAGGCACGGGCCCGCACGCGTTGGATTCATGCAGTTTGCGTTGGGCGCAGGCGCTCCCAAAGCAGGTTTGCGCATATCGATAGACGGCCCGTGGCGGCGGGGCCCTGCGATGTCTGCTAGGCCTGCGCCGCTTGCGTGGTGCCGCGCGCGCGGCCACCAGCCAGCCACGCCGCGCCGCGGTCCAGCCCCACGCAGAGCAGCCAGTAGATGGCGCCCACGAGCATGAAGATCTCGGCCGGGTAGACCATGGTGCGCGCATTGACCTGGGATGCCACGAAGGACAGTTCGCCCACGCCCACGACATAGGCCAGCGAGCTGTCCTTGACCAGCGTGACCCACTGGTTCACGAAGGACGGCAGCATCATGCGCAGCGCCTGCGGCAGCACGATGTGGCGCAGCGTGCCGAAGCGCGTGAGGCCCAGCGACAGCCCGGCCGCCCACTGCCCTGCCCCCACGCCACGGATGCCGGCCAGCACGGCATGGGCCAGGTAGGCACCGCCCACGAGCGACAGCGCGCACATGACCGACAGCACGCCCGGCACGCTGATGCCGAAGGCATAGGGCAGCAGGAAGTAGGTCCAGAAGATCAGCATGAGCACCGGGATCGCGCGGAAGAAGCCCAGCACCAGCAGCAGGCCGCGGCGCAAGCGCTCGGACGCCAGCGCCAGGCCCACGCCCGCGCCCAGGCCCAGCAGCGCCGAGGCCAGGCCCGAGCCGGCCGCCAGCGCCAGCGTGAGCGCGGCGCCGCCCAGCGGTCCCTCGGGGTAGGCGCCCCAGAGCAGGTAGGGCAGGCTGTCCAGCAGCGTGGCGATCACGGCAGCACCCTCCCCGCGCCCACCCGGCTCACCGCGCGCCCGCCGGCGGCCAGCGCCGCACGGCCCGCGCGGCCAGCAGCTCCAGCACCGCGATCGTGGCGATGTAGAGCACGGTCGCGATGCCGAAGGACTGGAAGGTCTTGAAGGTCTCGGCCTCGACCTGGCGCGAGGCGTAGGACAGTTCCACGAGCCCCACGGCCATGGCCAGCGAGGTGTTCTTGACGATGTTCATGTACTGGCCGAACAGCGGCGCCAGCGCGATGCGCAGCGCCTGCGGCAACACCACATGGCGCAACGCCTGGGCCGGCGTGAAGCCCATGGCCTGGGCCGCCAGGCGCTGGGCCAGCGGCACGCCGCGCATGCCCGAACGGATGTCCTCGCCCACATAGGCCGTGGAATACAGCGTGAGCCCCACGAAGGCGCAGAGCACCTCGAACGCAGGCCAGCGCAGCGTGACGGGCCAGTGCAGCAGCACCTGGCCGCTGAACAGCCATTCGCGCAGCGCCTCGGGCAGCAGCGCGGGCGCGCCGAAGTACCAGAAGAACAGCTGCACGAGCAGCGGCGTGTTGCGCACCAGCGCCACATAGGCCGCGCCCGCGCGCTGCAGGGCCGGCACCGGCCCCGTGCGCGCGGCCGCGAGCAGCGTGCCGAGCACGGTGCTGGCCAGGATCACCCACAGCGAAGCCCAGACGGTGACGAGCCAGCCTTCGAGCAGCCAGCCCAGGTATCGGGGCGCGAGCAGTTGCTCGCGCACGGTGTCCAGCACCGCTCAATTAGAAGCGACGCGCTGCTCGCCGATCTTGAGCAGGCGCGGCAGCGGCGACTTGCTGTCCGGGCCGAACCAGGCGTTGTAGATCCTGAGCGCCTCGCCGCTGGCCTCGGCCTTGGCGAGCCAGGTGTTCAGCGCCTGCAGCAGGCCGGCTTCGCCCTTGGGCACGGCCGCGCCCAGGTACTCCTTGGACACCGTGATCGCGGGGATCTCGTATCTGTCCTTGTCGGGCAGCTGGCTCCACTGCGCGGTCAGCTTCACGCCGTCGTTGGTGATGGCCTGCACGTTGCCGTTGCGCAGCGCGGCCAGCGCGAACGGGGAATCGTCGTACAGCACGACCTTGGCGTCGGGGTAGTTCTGGCGCAGGTTGGACTCCATGGTCGTGCCCTTCTCGGTGCCGATGCGCAGGTCCTTGATCTGCGCCACGTCCTTGAGCAGGCCCTTCTTCGCGAGGAACTGCTGGCCCACGAGGAAGTACGGCGTGCTGAAGTCCACGGCCTTGGCGCGCTCGTCGGTGATCGTGAAGCTCGCGAACACCACGTCGGCCTTGCCCGAGGCCAGCAGCGGGATGCGGTTGGCCGGGTTGGTCGGCACGAGTTCGAGCCTGACGCCCAGGCTTTGCGCGAACGCGGCCGCCAGGTCGATGTCGTGGCCCACCTGCTTCTTGCTCGCCGCGTCGATGTAGCCGAAGGGCGGGTTGCCGTCGAAGGCGGCCACGCGCAGCACGCCGGCCTTCCTGATGTCGTCGAGCCGGTCGGCCCAGGCCGCATGGGACAGCAAGGCGCCCGCGGCCAGCGCGAGTGCGGAACGGATGAAGGTGTGGCGTTGCATGGTCCTCCCGGCGGGATCTGTTGTTGGTGGACCGATTCTGGAAAGCGCCGGCGGGCGCGGCAACGAAGCTTTGCGCGCATCGATATGCGGGCGCTGTAGCCCCCCTCGCCCCCGCCACGCGCACCGTGGCTAGGCGCTGCGCGCGCGCTTGCGCGGCAGGGTCGCCGCCGCGCCGGCCACGAACAGGCGCAGCTGCTGTTCGAACAGCGCGTCGGCCGACTGGGCGCCGAGCGCCTGCCAGCCCTGTGCGCTGAGCGGGTAGCGGGCGGTGTCCGGTGCCTGGTCGCCCAGCGCAGCGTCGGGCGCTCCGGCCTGCTCTTCGAGCACCCAGCCGACCACGAAACGGCTCACGGCCAGCATGAGGCCCATGCCCGCCTCGGGCGTGAAGCCCGCCTGCTGCAAGGCGACCAGGTTGGCCTCGATCTCGTCGAACTGCGCGCCCGTGGGCCGCGTGCCCGCATGCAGGCGCGCGCCGTCGCGGTAGGCCAGCAGGCCTTTGCGAAAGCCCAGCGCATTGGCGATGAACCAGTCCTGCCAGGGCTGGCCGGGCCCGGGCAGCACGGGCGGGTGCTGCTCTTGGAGGATGGCCTCGGCCATGGCGCCCAGCAACTCGGCCTTGCTCTTGAAGTGCCAGTACAGCGTGGGCGACTGCACGCCCAGGCGCTCGGCCAGCCGGCGCGTGCTGAGCGCGTCGATGCCGACCTCGTCGAGCAGGGCCAGCGCGGCGCGCAGCACGGTCTCGCGGCTCAGGCGGGTGGGGACAGGCTCGTTCATTTGTCTATCACTGATAGAGAGTTGTGGAATAATCCAGACCACTCTATCACCGATAGAGATCCGGGAAAGGCGCAGACCGCGGGCCGCGCCCTGCCACCACCTTGTGCCCCCCGCTTCCCTGCGTTTCCGAAGGCCCCTGCATGCGCCGCCCCCTGTCCCCTGTCTTCGCACTGCTCGCCGTGGTGCTCATCGATGCGATCGGCCTCGGCCTGATCATCCCCATCCTGCCCAGCCTGCTGCACGGCCTCACGGGCAGCACCGAGGCCCAGAGCTTCCACCTGGGTGCGCTGCTGGCCGCCTATGCGCTCATGCAGTTCCTGTTCGCGCCCGTGCTCGGTGCCCTGAGCGACCGCTGGGGGCGCCGGCCCGTGCTGCTGGTCTCGCTGGCCGGCGCGGCCATCGACTATGTGCTGATGGCCTTTGCGCCCAACCTCGCCTGGCTGTACGCGGGCCGTCTGCTCGCGGGCATCTCGGGCGCCAACATGGCCGTGGCCTCGGCCTACCTCACCGACATCACGCCCGCCGAGCAACGCGCCGCGCGCTTCGGCCAGATGGGGGCCATGGTCGGCATCGGCTTCATCGCCGGGCCCGTGCTCGGCGGCCTGCTGGGCGAGGGCTCGCTGCGCGCGCCCTTTCTGTTCGCGGCCCTGCTCAATGGCCTGAACCTGCTGCTGGCCTGGCGCGTGCTGCCCGATGCGCGCCGGCCCGCCACGGCCACGGGCGCTGCCGCGGGCCGCGGCAGCCTCAACGCCTTCTCGGCCTTGCGCCGGCTGCACGGCCAGCCCGGCCTGCTGCTGCTCGTGGGCGTGTTCGGCATCGTGGCGCTCGTGGGCCAGTGGCCGGGCACGCTGTGGATCCTCTACGGCCAGGACCGGTTCGGCTGGAGCACCTGGGTCGCCGGCCTGTCGCTGGCCGCCTACGGCCTGTGCCATTCGCTGGCCCAGGCCTTCGCGATCGGACCCCTGGTCGCGCGGCTGGGCGAGCTGCGCGCGCTGGTGCTGGGCATGCTGTGCGACGCGCTGGGCCTGCTGCTGCTCGCGCTGGCCGGCGTGGGCTGGATGGCGTTTGCGCTGCTGCCCCTGTTCGCCGCGGGCGGCATGGCCAACCCGGCGCTGCAGTCCATGCTCACGCGGCGCGTGGACGCCGAACACCAGGGCGAGCTGCAGGGCACGCTGGCCAGCATGAACAGCCTGATCGGCGTGGCCGGGCCGCTGCTGGTCACCAGCCTGTTCAGCACCTTGCGCACGCATGGCGCCGGCCTGGTCTGGGCCGTGGCCGCGGGGCTGTACCTGCTCGCGTTGCCGCTGCTGCGCGCCTACCGGGCGCAGCAGCGGCACGACACCGCGCCGGCCTGAGCGGGGCGCGGGGGCATGGGCATGGGCGCCCTGCCCTTCAGTGCGAGGACACCCAGGGTTGCTGGCCCGGCAAGGGTGGCATCGCGAAGCTGGATTGCAGGCGCGCCACCTCGTCGCCCGGGCTGCGGCCGAACAGGCGCTTGAACTCGCGGCTGAACTGCGATGCGCTTTCGTAGCCCACGTCGCTGGCCGCGGCAGACGCCGTCCTGCCCTGGCGCAGCATCAGCAGGCGGGCCTGGTGCAGACGCACCGACTTGAGGTATTGCATGGGCGAGTTCTGGGTCACGGCGCGGAAGTGCGCGTGGAAGTTCGGCACGCCCATGCCGGCCTCGCGGGCCAGACCTGCGACCGTGAGGCGCTCGCCGTAGTGGCCGTGGATGTACCGCACGGCCTTGGCGATCCTGCCGAACCGGCCCTGGCCTGCGAGCGCCGCGCGCATCGATGCGCCCTGCTCTCCGACCAGCACCCGGAAGTAGATCTCGCGCACGATGGCCGGCCCGAGCAGCGCGGCCTCCACGGGCGAGGCCATGGCCTCGAGGAAGCGCAGCACGGTCTGCGCCAGCGCGTCGTCCATCGGGCTTGAGAACATGCTCACGGGTGCGTGCACGGCGGGGCCCATGCGCGCATCGAGCTGCAGGGCCAGGTCCGCGAGCACGGCGAGGTCCAGGCTCAGGTAGACCGCGAGCAGCGGCGCATCGGCGCTGGCGTCGGTCTCCATCGTGAACGGCACGGGCACGGCCACCGCCAGCACATGCTGGGCGTCGTAGAGGTAGACCTGGTCGGCCCAGAGGCCGCGCTTGCGGCCCTGGCAGACGATGACGATGCCGGGCTCGTAGAGCACGGGCGTCGAGGCCAGCGGGCGGTCGGCGCGCAGGAAGCGCACGCCGGGCAGCGCAGCCAGCGTGTAGCCCTCCTGCGGCGCGAGCTGCAGCAGGAGCGCGACCATGCGGGCCCGGTCCGCTGCGCGCGCCAGGGGCAAGGCGTCGGTGCGTGGTGCGTGTGCGGGCGGCATTCCGTGGAATGTGCATCAAGTCCTGGCCAAATGGGCCAAAACCGCCAGTCTCGCTATAGGAATAGGCAAGACAAACAGAGTCCTGTGGCTGGCCCGGCGCGCACGCGGCTTCCAGAATCGGCGCATGCCAAACACCAAGACCTTCTTCATCACGGGCGTCAGCAGCGGCTTCGGCCGTGCGCTCGCCCAGGCCGCGCTGCAGGCCGGCCACCGCGTCATCGGCACCCTGCGCAGCGAACGCGAGGCCGCGGCCTTCGGCGCGCATGCCAGCGGCCGCGCGCATGGCCGGCTGCTCGACGTGACGCAGTTCGACGCGGCGGCCCCGCTGGCCGCCGCGGTCGAGGCGCAGATCGGTCCCGTGGACGTGCTCGTCAACAACGCGGGCTATGGCCACGAGGGCATCTTCGAAGAGACCCTGCTTGCGGACCAGCGCCGCCAGTTCGACGTCAACGTGTTCGGCGCGGTCGCCGTCATGCAGGCCTTTCTGCCCTTCATGCGCGGGCGCCGGCGCGGCCACATCGTCAACATCACCTCGATGGGCGGCTACATCACGATGCCGGGCATCGCCTGCTACTGCGGCAGCAAGTTCGCGCTCGAAGGCATCTCCGAGGCGCTGGCCCAGGAGGTGCGCGGTCTGGGCATCGCGGTCACCGCCGTCGCGCCGGGCTCGTTCCGCACGGACTGGGCGGGCCGCTCCATGGTGCGCAGCGCGCGCGCCATCGCCGACTACGACGGCCTGTTCGATCCCATCCGCCAGGCGCGCATCGCCAAGAGCGGCCAGCAGCTCGGCGATCCGGACCAGGCGGCCGCGGCCATCCTCGCGCTCGTGGACATGCCCGCGCCGCCGCAGCACCTGCTGCTGGGCAGCGACGCGCTCGCGCTCGTGCGCGCCAAGCTCGCTGCGCTGCAGGCGGAGATCACGCGCCATGAGGCGCTGACGCGGTCGACCGACAGCGCGTGAGCGCGGCAGTGGGGGTGGCCACATGTGCGTCCGCCAAGCAGCGCTTTGGCGCACTGCGGAGCCTCGCCGGCCGGGCTGCGGTGGCGATGGACCCGCCCTCCGTCGACCGCTTGCCTACGGCGTGATCTGAAGGATCGCCAGGCCTGCCTGCACAAAGATCTTGCCCTCGCGCGTGATCGCGAGCGCAGAGGCGTTCGCCAGCTTTCCTGGCAATGGTCCAGGCTCGACGATGGTGTTGGCTCCAGCTTGACCCGCGACCGTCGTGACAAGGCCCTGCGGCGTGATCTTGCGGACCGTCTTGC
>DATKFT010000366.1:0-4771 GCA_035544335.1 Pseudorhodoferax sp. | reverse complement strand
TGCGTTGGCCGATGCGGCGCCTGCCCAGGACGCCGCCTGGGCCGCGCGTTTCGGCACCGAATTCGCAGCCAGTTTGCAAGGCCAGGACCGCCCGCGCGAGGGCAGCTACGGCCTGCAGGCCGCGCTGGGCGCCGCGCTGTGGGGCCTGGGGCGCCAGCGCGTGGAACGCCTGCTGGATTCCCGCTGAGCGGCGGCGCAGCACCGCGGCCGCCGTGCGCCGCGCGGCGAGAATGCGCCCATGCTCCGTGACGCCCCTCCCCGCATCTACCTGGCCGGACCGGACGTGTTCCGGCGCGACAGCGCGCAGGTGTTTGCGCACCTGAAGGCCTGCTGCACCCGGCTGGGCCTGGTGGGCGTGGCGCCCGTGGACGACGAAGCGCCAAGCCCTGCACGGGACGGCGACGCGCTGGCGCAGCACATCTACGAGGGCAACATCGCGCGCATCCGGGCCGCCGACGGCCTGCTGGCCAACCTGGCCGATTTCCGCGGGCTGGAGCCCGATCCGGGCACGGTGTTCGAGCTCGGCTATGCGGTGGCCCTGGGCAAGCCCGTGGCCGCCTACGGCGTGGCACGCGGCAGCTACGCCGAGCGCGTGGCCGCCGTGCGGCCCTGCGCACCCGATGCGCAGGGCCAGCTGCGCGAAGCCGACGGCACCATGGTCGAAGGCCTGGGCCAGCGGCTCAACCTCATGCTGACTCGTTCGACCGAGATCGCCGACTCGCCCGAGGCCGCGCTGCAGCGCCTGGCCGAGCGGCTGGACGTGCAGCCGCCGCTGCAGATCCGCCCCTTCGTGCCGGAGGACGTGGACGCCTTGATCGGCGTGTTCCAGTCCGCCGTGCACGAGACCGCGGCGCGCGACTACGACGCCGCGCAGCGCGCGGCCTGGGCACCGGCCACACCGGACCGCGCCGCCTGGCAGCAGCGCCTGCAGCGCAACCAGCCCTTCGTCGCGCTGTGGCGCGGTGAGATCGCCGGCTTCGCCGACCTGCAGGCCGATGGGCTGATCGACCAGTTCTTCGTCGCCGCCGCGCAGGGCGGCCGGGGCATCGGCCAGGCGCTCATGGACCACCTGCTGGGCCAGGCCCGCGCGCGCGGCCTGGCGGCGCTGCACGCCGAGGTCAGCCTGAGCGCGGAAGGTTTCTTCGCGCGCAACGGCTTTGTCGTGCTCGCGCGCCACACGCCCGTGCGCGGCGGCGTGGCGCTGCGCAACGCAAGCATGCGCAGGACGCAGAACACAGGACTTGGGGCTGCCTACAATCCCGCCGCGTGAACCAGCCCTCTTCTCCACCCTCCTCCTCGCCGGAGCCCTCGCCCGTGTCCTCTTTGGACGGGGCGCAGGACGACGCGCCGGCCACACCCACAGGCCAGGCCCCGGCCGATGTCGCCCACCCGCGCGCGATCCGCAGCTTCGTCAAGCGCGCGGGCCGCACCACGCTGGGCCAGGCCAAGGCCATGGCCGACCTCGGTCCACGCTTCATCCTGCCCTACCGTGCGGCGCCGCTGGACCTGCGCGAAGCCTTCGGCCGCTCTGCGCCCACGGTGCTGGAGATCGGTTTCGGCATGGGGGACGCCACGGCCCACATCGCCGAGCTGCTGCCCGAGACCAACTTCCTGTGCTGCGAAGTGCACGAGCCCGGCGTGGGCGCGCTGCTCAAGCAGGTCGGCGAGCGCGGCCTCGCCAACATCCGCATCCTCGCGCACGATGCCGTCGAGGTGCTGGACCACATGCTGCCGCCCTGGGATGCGCAAAGCCATCCGCAGGCGCTGGCCGGCATCCACATCTTCTTTCCGGACCCCTGGCACAAGTCGCGCCACCACAAGCGCCGGCTGATCCAGCCGCCCTTCGTGGCCCGGCTCGCGCAGCGCCTGGCGCCGGGCGGCTACCTGCATTGCGCGACCGACTGGGAGCCCTATGCGCAGCAGATGCTGCAGGTGCTGTCGGGCGAGCCGCTGCTGGCCAACACGGCCACGGACTTCGCGCCGCGGCCGCACTACCGGCCCGACACCAAGTTCGAGCGCCGCGGCCTCAAGCTGGGCCACGGCGTCTGGGACCTGGTGTTCCGCCGCCGCTGAGGCACTCTGGCGCCAGGCGCGCCGGCCCGGGGGCTGTGCGCCGCGCCTACAGCGGCTGCAGCAGGCCCGCGCCCAGCAGCGCGAACACCACGAGGCCCAGCGCCACCCGGTAGTAGACGAAGGGCATGTAGCTGCGCGTGGACACCAGGCGCAGAAAGCCCACGATCACGGCATAGCCCACGAAGAACGCGATCACGGTGGCCAGCAGGGTCTGGCCCGCGCCCACCGTGCTCTCCACGCCCCAGGTCTTGTAGAGCTGGTAGAAGCCCGACAGCAGCACGGCCGGAATGGCCAGCAGGAACGAGTAGCGCGCCGCCGCCTCGCGCGTGTAGCCCAGCATCAGGCCCATGGTGATGGTGCCGCCCGAGCGCGAGACGCCCGGGATCAGCGCCATGGCCTGGGCGAAGCCGAACAGCATGCCGTGGCCCCAGGTCAGCCGGTCCAGCGTGCGCTGCTTGCGGCCCATGCGGTCGGCTGCGGCCAGCACCAGCGCGAACACGACCAGCATGGTGGCCGTGATGTAGAGGTTGCGCAGCGAGCCCTCGATCGCGTTTTTGAACAGCAGGCCCAGGATGGCGATGGGCAATGTGCCCAGGATCACGAGCCAGCCCATGCGGGCGTCGGGATGGAGCGGCTGGCCGCGCTGGGTCAGCGAGGCCCACCAGGCCAGGAAGATGCGCACGATGTCGCGGCGAAAGAACAGCAGCACGGCGGCCTCGGTGCCGATCTGCGTGATCGCCGTGAAGGCCGCACCCGGGTCGCCGCCCGAAGGCAGCAAGGGGCCGATGATGCGCAGATGGGCGCTGGACGAGACCGGCAGGAACTCCGTGAGTCCCTGGATCAGGCCGAGGAAGGCGGCTTCGCCCCAGCCCACCGCGCTCACCGCGCGGCTCCTGCGGTGGCGTTGCGAAATGGCAGCGGGCGGCGCGGGGGCTGGGATGTCGGCATGGAGCGTTGCGGAGAAATGGCGGTGGATGATAGCGGCCGCCGGCGTCGGCTCGCTCCCGCGCCGCGGCGACAATCGCGCGCCATGCCTGCGCACGACCCATTGGAAACCCCGCACGAACCGCCCAGCGTGCGCGCCGGCGTGGCGCCCAGCGTCGTGGGGCTGCCGCCCGGCCCCTGGTCCTGCTGGCTGGACTTCTTTGCCGCACGCTTCGCGCATGTGCCGCGCGCCGAATGGCGCCAGCGCCTGGAACGCGGCGACGTGCGCGATGCGCAGGGCCTGCCGCTGGCGCCCGAGGCGCCCTACCGGGCCCATGGCAAGGCCTGGTACTACCGCACGCTGGCGCAGGAGGCGCATGTGCCCTTCGAGGCCGAGGTCCTGTTCCGCGACGCGCACCTGCTCGTGGTCGACAAGCCGCACTGGCTGGCCGTGACACCCGGCGGCCGGCACCTGCACGAGACGCTGCTCGTGCGGCTGAAGCACCAGCTTGGCCTGCCCAGCTTGCAGCCGTTGCACCGCATCGACCGCGAGACCGCGGGCCTGGTGCTGTTCGGCCTGCAGGTCGCCGAGCGCGGGGCCTACCAGGCGCTGTTCCGCGAACGCCGCATGCACAAGACCTACGAGGCCGTGGCGCCGCTGCGCGCCGACCTCGCGCTGCCGCTCGTGCGCGAGAGCCGGCTCGAACAAGGCACCCCGTTCTTTCGCCAGCGCGAGGCCGAAGGCCTGCCCAACGCCGTCACGCGCATCGCGCTGCGCGAGCAGGCCGGCGATTGGGGGCTCTACCAGCTCGAACCGCTGACCG
Organism: Pseudorhodoferax sp.; assembly: GCA_035544335.1. Lineage (GTDB taxonomy): Bacteria > Pseudomonadota > Gammaproteobacteria > Burkholderiales > Burkholderiaceae_C > Pseudorhodoferax. The sequence goes on along the minus strand of DATKFT010000366.1, from coordinate 950 downwards.
GCCAGCGCCACCAGCTGCGCGTGCACATGGCGGCGCTGGGCCTGCCGATCCGTTTCGACGCCTTCTATCCCGAGGTGCTGCGCGGCCCCGATGCGCCCGACGAGCATGCGCGGCCGCTGCAGCTGCTGGCCCGCACGCTGGCCTTCGAGGACCCGGTCACGGGCGAGGCGCGTCGCTTCGAAAGCCGGCGCAGCCTCGCCTGGTTCAGGCCTTGATCTCGCGCGCGCTGATCTGGTACTTGAAGTCGTCGGGCGCATAGGGGTCCAGCCGCCCCTGCGCGTTCTCGGCCATCGGGTACATGAAGAAGCCCAGCGCCTCGCCGCGAGCGCCCGGCAGTTTCAAGTCGTGCGCGGTGTTGTAGGCCATCCAGTTGCCTTCCCAGGCGCCGAACAGGGCCTGGTGGACCGGTGCCACGACCGGGTGGTCCGTGGTCTTGATCCATGCGGGCGTCTCCAGCCGCATGACCTTGGCCACGTCGGCCGGGTCCATCGCCACCCAGCCGTGGCCGGCCAGGTGGACTTCGGCGCGGCAGTGCTGCGCGCCCTTGAGGCTGGCCGGGTTGCCGCTCAGCTCCTTGTAGCCGAAGGCCGATGGTGCAAGCCGCAGGCCGTACACGTCGCGCGCGGGCACGCCGACGGCGCGGCACAGGCCCACGAACAAGGCGTTGAGGTCGGCACATTTGCCGCCCAGGTCGCCGGTTTCGAGCAGCGTGGCGATATCGCCCTCGCCGCAGCCGCGCACCTTGGGCTCGCGGTGGGTGTTGTGCACCACCCATTCGTAGACCGCGCGCGCCTTGTCGGCATCGCTGCGCGCACCCTGCGTGGCCTTGCGCGCGGTCTCGCGCACGATGCCATCGGTGGGCAGCAAGGCGGTGGCGCGCGTGTAGTGGCGCAGCGTGTCGGCCGATTCGGTGCTGGCGCTGCGGCGCGACCAGTCGACGGCGCGGTTCT
>DATKFT010000365.1:0-4450 GCA_035544335.1 Pseudorhodoferax sp. | reverse complement strand
GCAGCGCGCAGCCGGCGGCCACCAGCGCGGCCATGGTCGCGATCACGGTGTCGCCGGCACCGGTCACGTCGAAGACCTCGCGCGCCTGCGCGCTCACATGGGCTGCGCCATGGTCGTCGAACAGCGTCATGCCTTCCTCGCTGCGTGTCACGAGCAGGCCTTGCAGGTCGAGCTCGCGGCGCAGGGCCTGCGCCTTGTCGCGCAGCTCGTCCTCGGTGCGCCAGCTGCCCACGACCTGCTGCAGTTCGGCGCGGTTGGGCGTGATCAGCGTTGCGCCGCGGTAGCGCGAGTAGTCGCTGCCCTTGGGGTCGATCAGCACGGCCTTGCCGGCCGCGCGGGCGCTGGCGATCATCTGTTCGACATGGGCCAGGCCACCCTTGCCGTAGTCGGAGAACAGCACGGCCGCGTGCTGGGGCAGCAGCGATGCGAACAGCGCGGACTGCGAGGCCAGCGTCTCGTTCTCGGGCGTGGTCTCGAAGTCCAGCCGCAGCAGCTGCTGCTGGCGGCCGATCACACGCAGCTTGACCGTGGTGCGCATCTGCGCATCGCGGCCGAAGTGGGCGGCGATGCCGGTGGCGGTGACCAGCTCCTCGAGCTTGTGGCTGGCCTCGTCTTCGCCGACCACGGACAGCAACGCAGCCTGCGCGCCCAGCGTGACGATGTTGTAGGCCACGTTGGCGGCGCCGCCGATGCGCTCTTCCTCGCGCGTGACGCGCACGACGGGCACCGGTGCTTCGGGCGAGATGCGGTCGACCGCGCCGTACCAGTAGCGGTCCAGCATGGCGTCGCCGACCACCAGCACGCGGGCCTCGGCCAGCTGCTCACGGGTCGGCAGGGGATTGCGCAGCAGGGCTGGCGTGGGCGTCATAGTTCCTCCACCCGCCTGGGCGGATAGCTGTCCCAGGCCTGGCAGCCCGGGCATTGCCAGAAGTGCTGCTTGGCTTCGAAGCCGCACGCGGCGCAGCGGTAGCGCGTGAGCGGCCGCGTGGCATGTTCGATGGCCCGCTGCACCTGCGGGTGGAACTGCTCGTGCTCGAGCTTCTCGCCGGCCAGCCAGCGCGCCGTGGCCACCAGGGACTGCTCGCGTTCCAGGTGCTGCAGATAGCGCTGGCGGGCCGGCGGGCCTTCCAGCGCGACGATGGCATCGAGCACATCCAGCGAGGCGAAGTTGTCGTAGCTGGCCTGCAATGCGGCCAGCGCGCGGTCCGCCTGGCCGGCGGCGCTGCCGGTTTGCGCCAGCGCACTGGCAATCAGCGGCACGGACTGCGGCGCCGCTTGCGCCAGCTCCAGCAGGGTCTGCAGGGCCTGCGCGTGGCGGTCGGCCTTGAACTGCATGAGCGCCAGGTCGATGCGCGGGCGCGGGGCCTGCGGCGCGACCTCGATGGCGCGGTCCAGCAGCTGGGTGGCGCCCTCGGGATCGCCCGCCGCGTTGCGCGCGACGGCCTGCTCGCACAGGTAGTGCGCCATGCGTCCGCTGAAGCTGCCTTCCCCGTGGTCCTGCAGCTTCTGCGCGATCTCGGTGGCCTGCGGCCAGTCGCGCGAGCGCTCGTAGATGGCCAGCAACGCGAGCAGGGCCTGGGCCTCGTAGCGCGTGCCTTCGAGCTTGCGCAGCGCATCCTCGGCGCGGTCCAGCAGTCCGGCCTTCAGGAAGTCCAGCGCCAGGTCGTGCTGCGCGCGCTGGCGGTCGGCCGTGCTGAGGTCGCCGCGCGACAGCAGATGCTCGTGCACGCGCACGGCGCGCTGGTACTCGCCGCGGCGGCGGAACAGGTTGCCCAGCGCGAAGTGCAGCTCGGTGGTGTCCGGGTCTTTCTGCACCGCCTCGATGAAGGCGTCGATGGCCTGGTCCTGCTGCTCGTTGAGCAGGTAGTTCAGGCCCTTGAAGTAGGCCTTGGGTGCGCGCCGGTTCTCGATGCGCAGCTGGCGCAGGTCCAGCCGCGAGGCCAGCCAGCCCAGCACGAATGCCAGGGGCAGGCCCAGCAGGATCCAGCTGAGATCAAAGTCCATGGCGCGGGATGTTGCCCAGGCTGGCATCGCCAGGCGTTTCGGTGGGGGCGGGTGCGGCGGCGGCAGGGGCTTGCGGCTCGACCTGCATGCCGCGCGGCGCCTGCCGCTGGCGCCACCAGCGCGGCGCCATGGCGATCACGCCCAGCGCGAGCCCGAGCGCGAACGCGGCCAGCACCACAAGCACCATGGGCGCGCGCCATTCGGTGCCGAAGAAAAAGCGCACCGCGGCCTCGTGCTGGTTGTTCAGCGCAAAAGCGAACAGGGTAAAAAAAATGGCTGCCTTCAGTATCCACTTGAGCAGCCACACCAGATTTTTCATGAAGCGAATGTCCTCATCGGAGGCATTCTACGGTCGGGCCCGGAGCCCGCGCGCAGCGGACGGCTCAGCGCTCGTCGCGCAGGCCGGCGCCATCGGGCGCACCGCGGTCCACGGCTTCGCGCAGCGCCTTGCCGGGCTTGAAATGCGGCACGCGCTTCTCGGGAATGGCCACGCTCTCGCCGCTGCGCGGGTTGCGTCCCATGCGCGGCGGGCGCCGGTTGATGGAGAAGCTGCCGAAACCGCGGATCTCCACGCGGTGGCCTTTGACCAGCGCTTCGCTGACGGCGTCCAGGATGGTCTTGACCGCGTGTTCGGCGTCGCGGTGGGTCAGCTGGCCGAAACGGGCGGCCAGTTCTTCAACGAGGTCGGATCGGGTCATGGAATCGGTGCTTCATCGTACATCGGGCCGGAGTCTCTGCCGCAATGGCATCGAAACCGGCCCGGGAGTGGAGCGGCGGTACCCGGCCGGGTACCGCCACGCACGGCCAACGTCTTAGTTGTTGCCGTTGTTGTCCAGCTTGGCGCGCAGCAGGGCGCCCAGGCTGGTGGTGCCGGCGTTTTCACGCGCGGACTGCTGGGCCAGAGAAGCCATGGCTTCGTTCTGGTCGGCGGCGTCCTTGGCCTTGATGGACAGCTGGATGTTGCGCGTCTTGCGGTCGACGTTGACGACCACGGCCGTGATCTCGTCGCCTTCCTTCAGCACGTTGCGCGCGTCTTCGACGCGGTCGCGGCTGATTTCCGAGGCACGCAGGTAACCGATGACGTCGCCGCCCAGGTCGATCTCGGCGCCGCGCGGGTCCACCGTCTTGACCTTGCCGGACACGGTCTGGCCCTTGTCGTTGACCGTCACGAAGGTCGTGAACGGGTCGCCGTCGAGCTGCTTGATGCCCAGCGAGATGCGCTCGCGGTCCACGTCCACGGCCAGCACGATGGCTTCGACTTCCTGGCCCTTCTTGTAGTTGCGCACGGCGGCTTCGCCGGTTTCGTTCCACGAGAGGTCGGACAGGTGCACCAGGCCGTCGATGCCGGCAGCCAAGCCGACGAACACGCCGAAGTCGGTGATCGACTTGATCGGGCCCTTGACGCGGTCGCCGCGCTTGGTGTTTTGCGCGAACTCTTGCCAGGGGTTGGCCTTGCACTGCTTCATGCCCAGGCTGATGCGGCGCTTGTCTTCGTCGATTTCCAGGACCATGACTTCGACTTCGTCACCCAGCGAGACCAGCTTGGAGGGGGCGATGTTCTTGTTGGTCCAGTCCATTTCGGAGACGTGCACCAGGCCTTCGATGCCGGGTTCCAGTTCCACGAACGCGCCGTAGTCGGCGATGTTGGTGACGCGGCCGAACAGGCGCGTGCTTTGCGGGTAGCGGCGCGAAACGCCCATCCACGGGTCGTCGCCCATCTGCTTGAGACCCAGCGAGACACGGTTCTTCTCGGTGTCGAACTTGAGGATCTTGGCCGTGATTTCTTGCCCTGCCTGCACCACTTCGCTCGGGTGGCGCACGCGACGCCAGGCCATGTCGGTGATGTGCAGCAGACCGTCGATGCCGCCCAGGTCGACGAACGCACCGTATTCGGTGATGTTCTTGACCACGCCCTGCACGATGGCGCCTTCCTTCAGCGTTTCCATCAGCTTGGCGCGCTCTTCGCCCATGGAGGCTTCCACCACGGCGCGGCGCGACAGCACCACGTTGTTGCGCTTGCGGTCGAGCTTGATGACCTTGAATTCCAGGGTCTTGTTCTCGTACGGCGTCAGGTCCTTGACCGGGCGCGTGTCGATCAGCGAGCCGGGCAGGAAGGCGCGGATGCCGTTGACGAGGACGGTCAGGCCGCCCTTGACCTTGCCGCTGGTCGTGCCGGTGACGAACTCGCCGGACTCCAGGGCCTTTTCCAGGGCCATCCACGAGGCCAGGCGCTTGGCGGTGTCGCGGCTGACGATGGTGTCGCCGTAGCCGTTCTCGATGGCCACGATGGCCACCGGCACGAACTGGCCGATCTGCACTTCGACTTCGCCCTGGTCGTTCTTGAACTCGTCGACGGGAACGTAGGACTCGGACTTGAGGCCGGCGTTGACGACGACGAAGTTGTGCTCGATGCGAACGACTTCAGCGGTGACGACCTCGCCGACGC
>DATKFT010000364.1:0-1844 GCA_035544335.1 Pseudorhodoferax sp. | reverse complement strand
GCGCGGTCAAGCTTCGCGCGGTACTCCAGCTCGGTGGCGGCACCGATGCGCAGCACTGCCACCGCTCCCGTGAGCAATGCCACCCGCTGCTGCAATTGTTCGCGCTCGCGTACGTCGTTGGTCTGCGACGCGCGGCGGCGCAATGGGTCCAGTCGTGCCTGCATCGCCAACGCATGTCCTGGGCCTGCGGAGAAGATAGTTCGCCGAGGGTCCGCATCGAAGCGGTCGACTGAGCCCAATTGCGCCAGGTCAAGTTGCTCCAGCGAGAAGCCAGATGCGGGAGCGATGTGGCCGCTTCCTGCGAAAAGCGCCAGGTCTTCCAGAATTTCGCCGCGCCGGTTGCCAACTCCGGGCGCCTTGACCGCACACAAGCCCAGCGACCGGGCTTGCGCATTGGCCACGAGCAACGCCATTACGTCAGCCGCAAAGGTCTCGGCGACGATGACCAGGGACTGCCGCGACGCCGCGACGCGCTCCAACAGGTGGGCGAGGGGCCGCCATGCGTCCAATGCGCCTGCAACGACAAGCACCAGTGGGTGTTCTAGGTGCACGCGCTGCCGGGGTGCGTCATTGGCAAAGTGTTCCGACGCAAAGCCGACTTCCCATTGCATCCCGTCGACCAGATGGAGCGCGCTGTGCAGGCCACGCCCAGCTTCAACCTGTACGACGCCGTCATGACCCACTGTCTCCAGCGCCTGAGCCACCAGAGACCCGATCTCCGCGTCTGCGTTGGCGGCCATCGTTGCAACTTGCCGGAGCGCTGCCCGGTCGCTACACGGGATGGACAGCTCGGCCAAGGCATCGAGCATCTGGCGCGCGGCTTGGTCGATGCCTTGCTTGAGGCGCGACGCATCCGCGCCCACGGCCAGGTGTCTGACTCCCTCATGGAAAATCGCCTGTGCGAGCACGGTGGCTGTGGTCGTGCCGTCACCTACCTCATCGGCCGTGCGTTGCGCCGCCTGCTGCACGATCTGCGCTGCTGCATTCTCGATGCGGCCCCGCAGTTCGATGGCCCCGGCCACGGCTGCGCCGTCCTTGGTGGCATGCGGTGGCCCGCCCGGGCGCTCCAGCGCCACGTGCCGACCTGCGGGGCCCAGTGTGGACTTCACCGCATCGGCGAGCACATCCACTCCGGCGCACAAAGCCAGTTGCGCTGCATGGCCCATCGAAAGTTCCTTGATCGTCATGGCATGTCCTTTCTGTTTCGGATGCTTTGCTCGTGTCGCAGCTTGACGGCCTTCATGCAGTTGTCTCCGTGCGGTGCGGCATCGGCGCGCGATGCGACAAGCTGCGGATGTCCTGCAACGTCGTCTCGAACTTTCCGTCTCGGTTGCGACCGAGGACACGAACCAGGAGCTTTTGCCCGACCGAAAGCTCTGTGATCTGGTCCGCTTGGGCATACCCCAAGCGCGACCAATGGAGTAAACCTTCCTGGCCGGGCTTGATCTCCAGGAATACACCAAGGAACTCGACCAGCTCGACCACGGTCGCCTCGTACACCTCGCCGATGAGCACGGCACTTGCCATCGGGTGGGCATCGATAGACGCAACCAGGCTTGCGGCCTGGGTGGTGTCAGGGCTGCCCGCTGCACGGGCGTTGATAGAGGCTCGGGTGTCTTCGTCGGCGCGCTGGATAGGTGCGCAGGAACGATGCGAGGCGCTTTCGCCAAGCGCTGCTTGCACGCCAGCCAATATGTGCTGGTGGGCTTTCTGTGCCTGGGCCCATGCAGACTGCAAAAGGCTCAGGGCAATGTGAGGCACCTTGACATTCGCTGCAGCACGGTGATCGCATGCCTCAATGATCGAGTTGAGCACCACCGTGTCCTGCGTGCCCCGCAGGACCG
>DATKFT010000363.1:0-3010 GCA_035544335.1 Pseudorhodoferax sp. | reverse complement strand
AGGATGAAGTCGGCCGTCACGACCTGCGAGACCGGCACGAAGTCCTTGATCGGGTCGTAGGGCAGCTTGTGGTAGCTGCTGGGCGCGATGGCGAGCTGGCCGGTCTCGCCCAGCATCAGCGTGTAGCCGTCGGGCGCGGCGCGCGCGGCCTCGGACGCCGCGATCAGGCCGGCCGCGCCGGGCTTGTTGTCGACGATCACACCCAGGTTGCCCCAGCCCTCGGACAGCTTTTGCGCGAGCAGCCGCGCCACGATGTCGGGGCCGGTGCCGGCCGGAAAGCCCACGATGATGCGCACGGGCTTGTTGGGATAGGCCTGGGCCTGGGCCGGAACATGTGCGGCCAGGGGCAGCAGCGCGGCGGCGCACAGGGCCAGGCGGCGGGTGATGTGCATGGGGTGTCTCCTCGTTGGTGGTGGGTGTCAGTCGAGCGCGAAAAAGCGCATCACGACCTTGTCGGGGTGGCGCGCGCCGGCGCCCACGAACAGGCGTTCGTTGATCCATCCCAGCGCGGTCGATGCGGTCTCGAAGCGCGGCAGGCAGCGGAAGTAGATCTGGCCGGGATCGACCGGCTCGCCGCGCGCAATGCGCTGCATGAGCTCGGGCGGGCCGCTGCGCACGGCCTGGTTCTGCACGAAGACCAGGTCGCCGCCGTCGAGCTCGAGCACGTAGCGCGCATCGAGCTCGGCATAGCCCGCGTGCACGATGAGCTGGAAGTCGGCGCCGCCGGGCAGCACGCGGCCGCGCCAGCCCTCGCCCTGCACCTGGCCGCCCACGATGGGGATCACGCGGCGCAGGCCGCGCGCGACCGCGCCGACCTGCTGGGGCTCGGCCACCTCGACCGACAGGTCGGCGAAAAAGCGCAGTGAGGGGGTGGGGATCGCGTGGGGTTCCATGGGGTGCGGCGAAGCGGTGACAATGCCGACGAGCGTAAATCCGCACTGCGGTAGCGGCTGTCATCCCAGAAGATGACGGGAGAACCAGGAGACACGAGGCATGCGCAAATGGGCCCCCGCGGCCTGGCAACCAGGCGAAGCGCCGGCCGGCATCGGCCCGGCCGTGGGCGCCATGGTGGAGCTGCTGGGCGAGGACGATTTCGGCGCGCGGCTGCTGCAGCGGCTGCATCCCCTGCTGCCGGCCGCCTCCTGGGCGGTCTACCAGGTCGGCGCCGGCCGTGCGCCGCAGTTGCACCTGTCGGCCAGCCTGGGCATTCCCGACACCACGCGCGCCTGCTGGAACGCCTACCTCTCAGGGCCCGTGCGCGCGGACCGCAGCCTGCGCTTTGACGACAGCCCGGCGCAGCGCACGCAGCTGTGCCACATCACGGCGCGCGAAGTGGCCCAAGAGCACCGCGCCCGCGTCTACGAGGCCCATGGCATGGCCGAGCGCGTGTCCATCGTGCAGCACGGCGAGGACGATGCGCTGTTCGCCGTCAACTTCTACCGGCATGCGCACCAGCGCGCGCTCAGCGATGCGCAGATCGGCGACTTCGAGCAGCTGGCGCCCGCGCTGCTGGCGCTGGCCCGCAAGCAGGTCGCGCTGCGCGGGCCGGCATCCGAGCCGCAGCGCTCGCCCGAGGCCCTGCGCCAGCGCCTGCTGCAGCTCAGCGGCGAACTCACGGCGCGCGAGCTCGACGTCTGCACGCGGCTCTTGCGCGGCATGACGCAGGACGGCATCGCGGCCGAGCTTGCGCTGTCGCTGCCCACCGTCAAAACCTACCGCAACCGCGCGTTCGCGCGGCTGGGCATCCACTTTCGCAACGAGCTGTTCGCGCTCGTGCTCGAGCGCGAAGCCGGCTGAAGGCTCAGGCCGCCCGGGCGCGCAGCAGCCGCAGCCCGTTGGCCACCACGAGCAGCGTGGCGCCCATGTCGGCGAACACGGCCATCCACATCGTGGCCGTGCCCAGCAGCGCGAGCACCATGAACACCGACTTGATGCCCAGCGCCAGCACGATGTTCTGCCACAGCACGCCATGCGTGCGGCGCGACAGCCGGATGGTCTCGGGGATGCGGCGCAGGTCGTCGTTCATGATGACGATGTCGGCCGCCTCCATGGCCACGTCGGTGCCCGCGCCGCCCATCGCAAAGCCGATCTCGGCGCGCGCGAGCGCGGGCGCGTCGTTGATGCCGTCGCCCGTCATCGCGGTCGCACCATGGCGCCGTTGCAGGGCTTCGATGGCGGCCAGCTTGTCTTCGGGCAGCAGATTGCCCTGCACCTCGGCGATGCCGGCCTCGCGTGCCACGGTCTGTGCGGTGGCGAGGTTGTCGCCGGTCAGCATGACGGGCACCACGCCCAGCTGCTTGAGCTCGGCCACGGCCTCGCGCGAGCTGTCCTTGATGGTGTCGGCCACCGCGAACAGCGCCAGCACGCCGCTGTCGTCGGCCAGCAGCGTGAGCGTGCGGCCCTGCTCTTCATGCGTGCGCAGCAGCGCCTCCAGCTCGGCATTGCACTGGCCGCGTTCCTCGATCAGGCGGTGGTTGCCCAGCACCAGGCCGCGCCCGTCCACCAGGCCCTGCACGCCGCGGCCGGCCAGCGCGCGGAAGTCGTCGACGGGCGGCGCGGCGGCGTCCAGCCCCTGCGCCAGGCCCTGTGTGATCGCACGCGAGACCGGATGGTCCGAGCGCGTGGCCAGCGCCGCGGCCAGGCCGGCCAGCCGGTCCCGGTCCCGGTCCAGGCGCTGGGCGCCCAGTGCTTCCCAGTGCACGAGCTGCGGCTTGCCTGCCGTGATGGTGCCCGTCTTGTCGAGCGCGATGGCCTTGAGCCGGCGCGCGTTTTCCAGATGGCTGCCGCCCTTGACCAGGATGCCGCGCCGCGCGGCCGCGGCCAGCGCGCTGACCACCGTGACCGGCGTGGCGATCACGAGCGCGCAGGGGCAGGCCACGACCAGCAGCACGAGCGCCTTGTAGATGGCGTCCAGCCAGGCCATGCCGAACAGCAGCGGCCCGCCCAGCGCGACCGCCAGCGCGAGCACGAACACGGCCGGCGTGTAGATGGCTGCGAAGCGGTCGACGAA
>DATKFT010000362.1:0-9247 GCA_035544335.1 Pseudorhodoferax sp. | reverse complement strand
CTGGAGGCGGCCGCACGCGTGGCCGAGGCCGCAGGCCTGCGCGCCCATGTGCTGTCCGACGAGATCGAGGGCGAATCGCGCGAAGTCGCCAAGGTCCACGCCGCCCTGGCGCGCGCCGTGTCCCGCCACGGCCAGCCGTTTGCAAAGCCCTGCGTGATCCTGTCCGGCGGCGAAACCACGGTCACGATCCGGCAGCGCCCGGCCGGCACGCCCAAGGGACGCGGCGGCCGCGCGGGCGAGTTCTGCATGGGCCTGGCCCAGGCCCTGCAAGGGCAGGAGAAGGTCTGGGCGCTGGCGGCCGATACCGATGGCATCGATGGCGTGGAAGACAACGCGGGAGCGCGCGTGTCACCGGATACGCTGGCGCGGGCCCAGGCCCAGGGCATGCGGATTGCCGAGTACCTGGACCGCAATGATGCGTATGGGTTCTTTGATGCGCTGGGGGATCTGGTGGTGACCGGGCCCACGCATACCAACGTGAATGACTTCCGGGCGATTCTGGTTCTCTAGGTTTTTGTCCCTGCCGGGTGGTTGTTTTTCGAGGCCGGGACGTGCGCCCGGCCACTTGTTTCAGGCTCGCTTGCTTCAGGCGCTCACGCCCCGCGCGGCAGCGTCTCCCACCATTCGGCATCGAACCGCCCCTGCAGGAAGGCGATGAAGGACTGCACCTTCTGCGGCACCAGGCGTGGCGAGGGGTAGACGGCGTGGATTTCCTGCTCGGGCAGGCGGCAGGTCTTGAGGACTTCGACCACGCGGCCGGCCTGCAGCGAGTCGTGGGCCACGTAGCGGGGCAGGGCGGCGATGCCCATGTGCGAGCGTGAGGCCGCCAGCAGGGCCGAGAGGTTGTTGGAGCGCAGGCGGCCGGTGACGGGCACGGACACGGGCTCGCCGCTGGCGTTGCGCAGGCGCCAGAGGTCGTTGCCCTGCACGCTGCTGTAGATCAGCGTGGCGTGCTCCTTGAGGTCCGAGGGGCGGCGCGGCGTGCCGCGCTTGCGCAGGTAGGCGGGCGAGGCCACCAGCACCCAGGGGTTCACGCCCAGCGTGCGTGCGCCCAGGCTGGAGTCGGCCAGCTTGCCCAGGCGCAGGGCCACGTCGATGCCGTTGGCCACCAGGTCGGTGTAGCGGTCCTCGAAGCTCAGGTCGATCTGCACCTGGGGGTTGTGCGTCATGAACTCCAGCGCCAGCGGGATCAGCACGCGCCGGCCGAAGGCCACCGAGCTGCCGATGCGCAGCTGGCCCTGCACCTGGGTCTGTCGCACCTGCACCACCTTGTCCGCCTCGGCCACGTCGTTGACGATGGTCTTGCATTTCTCGTAGTACAGCGCGCCCGCTTCGGTGAGGCTCACGCCACGCGTGTTGCGGTTGAGCAGGCGCACCTTCAGGCGCGTCTCCATGGCCGCGACCTGCTTGGTCACCGTGGGCTGGGTGGTGGCGAACTCGTGCGCGACCTTGGTGAAGCTGCCGGTCTCCACCACGCGCACGAACATGTGCATGGCATCGAGTCTGTCCATGGTGCTGTCTCCTTTTTCATTGATAGTTATTCCTGCACGGAATAAATTTTATGGTCTGCGCAGGCGTTCCGCCAATCGGCCTGTCTGCCTAGAGTTGACTCCAATTTGAAGGAGACCTCCCATGGCAAAAATGAAAGCAATCGAAGCCGCAGTCCGCGTGCTGGAAAAAGAAGGCGTGACCGTCGCATTCGGCGTTCCCGGTGCCGCCATCAACCCGCTGTACGCAGCGCTCAAGGACCATGGCGGCATCGGCCACATCCTGGCGCGCCACGTCGAAGGCGCAAGCCACATGGCCGAGGGCTACACCCGCGCCGTGGCCGGCAACATCGGCGTGTGCATCGGCACCAGCGGCCCGGCCGGCACGGACATGATCACGGGCCTGTACTCGGCCAGCGCGGATTCGATTCCGATTCTCTGCATCACGGGCCAGGCGCCGCGCTCGCGTCTGCACAAGGAAGATTTCCAGGCCGTGGACATTGCCTCCATCGCCAAGACCGTGACCAAGTGGGCCACCACGGTGCTGGAGCCGGCTCAGGTGCCGCGAGCCTTCCAGCAGGCCTTCCACCTGATGCGCTCGGGCCGCCCGGGCCCGGTGCTGATCGACCTGCCCTTCGACGTGCAGATGGCGCAGATCGAGTTCGACATCGACAGCTACGAACCGCTCAAGCCCTACAAGCCGGCCGCGAGCCGCGCCCAGATCGAGCGCGCGATCGAGATGCTCAACGCGGCCGAGCGCCCGCTGATCGTGGCCGGCGGCGGCATCATCAACGCCGACGCGTCCGCGCTGCTCGTGAAGTTCGCCGAACTGACCGGCATCCCGGTCATCCCCACGCTGATGGGCTGGGGCTGCATCCCCGACGACCATCCGCTCATGGCCGGCATGTGCGGCCTGCAGACCAGCCACCGCTACGGCAACGCCAACCTGCTGGCCAGCGACTTCGTGCTGGGCATCGGCAACCGCTGGGCCAACCGCCACACCGGCAGCCCCGAGGTCTACTGCAAGGGCCGTAAGTTCATCCACGTGGACATCGAGCCCACGCAGATCGGCCGCGTGTTCGCGCCCGACTACGGCATCGTCTCGGACGCCAAGGTCGCGCTCGAGCTGTTCGTGCAGGCCGCGCGCGAGCGCGCTGCAGCCAACCGGCTGCCCTCGCCCAACGCCTGGGCCCTGGAATGCCAGAGCCGCAAGCGCGATGTGGCCTACCTGCGCAAGACCAACTACGACAGCGTGCCCATGAAGCCGCAGCGCGTGTACCAGTGCATGAACAACGCCTTCGGCAAGGACGTGACCTACGTCTCCACGATCGGCCTGTCGCAGATCGCGGCCGCACAGTTCCTGCATGTCTACGCGCCGCGGCGCTGGATCAACTGCGGCCAGGCCGGCCCGCTGGGCTGGACCGTGCCGGCCGCGCTCGGTGTGCGCGCCGCCGACCCCAGCCGCAAGATCGTCGCGCTCTCGGGCGACTACGACTTCCAGTTCATGCTCGAGGAGCTGGCCGTGGGCGCGCAGTTCAAGCTGCCCTACCTGCACATCGTCGTGAACAACAGCTACCTGGGCCTGATCCGCCAGAGCCAGCGCGGCTTCGGCATGGACTACTGCGTGCAGCTGGCCTTCGACAACATCAACACGCCCGCCGGCGAGGCCGTGCGCAGCTACGGCGTGGACCACGTCAAGGTGGTCGAGGGCCTGGGCTGCAAGGCCATCCGCGTGCACCGCCCCGAGGAGATCGCGCCGGCCATCCGCCAGGCCGAGGCCTGGATGGAGGAGCACCGCGTGCCCGTGGTCGTCGAGGTGCTGCTCGAGCAGGTGACCAACATCGCCATGGGCACCGAGATCGACAACGTGGTCGAGTTCGAGGACCTGGCCACGAACGCCTCGGACGTGCCGACCGCGATCGCGACGGCCCTGCTGGATTGAGATGAGACCGCTGCGTTTGGCTGGCTCGCTTCGGGGAGCCATCCCCTCCCTCACAAGGGGCCGAGGGCTGCGGCCCCCAGCCTGCCTGCGCAGGCTGGGGCAGGCCGAGGAGGCGGCGCCTGTGGCGCAGTCGCGGCCTGCAGGGCAGGCCTGCGGCCGGGCCAGGCCCGGACCCCAGCGCCTGCCCCCATGGCCGGCTCCGCGGCCTCTGGCACCGCGGTCCGCAAGCCATGGCGTCATTTCCCTTGTGTGGCGCGCCAACGCCACGGAAAACTGAAAGAAGGTCTATGCCCAAGTTCGCTGCCAACCTCACGATGCTGTTCAACGAGGTGCCCTTCCTGGACCGCTTCGCGCTCGCCGCACAGGCGTGCTTCACGGCCGTCGAGTTCATGTTCCCCTACGCCTACTCGGCCGCCGACATCCACAGCCACCTGCAGGAGAACGGCCAGCAGCTCGTGCTGCACAACCTGCCCGCGGGCGACTGGGATGCCGGCGAGCGTGGCATCGCCTGCATTCCGGGCCGCGAGCGCGAGTTCCGCGTGGGCGTGGGCCAGGCCATCGAGTACGCCCGCGTGCTGGGTGTGCCGCAGCTCAACTGCCTGGTCGGCAAGACGCCGCAAGGCGTGGACCCGGCCGCCGTGCACGCCACGCTCGTGGAGAACCTGCGCTACGCGGCCCAGCAGCTGGCCGGCGCGGGCCTCAAGCTGCTGGTCGAGCCCGTCAACACCTACGACATCCCGGGCTTTCACCTGCACGGCAGCGCGCAGACGCTGGCGCTGCTCGACGAGGTCGGCGCCGCCAACGCCTTCCTGCAGTACGACATCTACCACATGCAGCGCATGGAAGGCGAGCTCGCGGCCACGCTCACGCGGCAGCTGCCGCGCATCGCCCACATCCAGCTGGCCGACAACCCCGGCCGCCACGAGCCGGGCACCGGAGAGATCCACTACCCCTTCCTGTTCGCGCTGCTGGACCGCCTGGGCTACGCCGGCTGGATCGGCTGCGAATACAAGCCGGCCGGCCGCACGCAGGACGGCCTGGGCTGGAGGCCATGACACCCGGCCTTCAGGCCTGCTCCCAGGCCCCGCAACGCGGCCTGCCAAGCCCGGCGGCCAAACCCGCCGTTTGACACCTCAACCCCGGATTTGCACGACATGACCACCTCCTCCCCGCTCAAGATCGGCTTCATCGGCCTGGGCGTCATGGGCACGCCCATGGCCGGCCACCTCATCCGCGCCGGCCACCAGCTCTACCTGCACACGCTGGGCAAGGTGCCGGCCGCGCTGGCCGAATCCAGCGCCACGCAGTGCACCTCGGCGCGCGGCGTGGCCGAACGCGCCGACATCGTCATCACCATGCTGCCCGACACGCCCGACGTCGAGGCCGTGCTGTTCGGCGAGAACGGCGTGGCCGCGGGCCTCGCAAACTCTTCAGCCAGTGGCGGCAAGGGCAAGCTCGTGATCGACATGTCCTCGATCTCGCCCGTGGAGACGCAGGCCTTCGCGCGCCGCATCGAGGCGCTGGGTGCGGACTACCTGGACGCGCCGGTCTCCGGCGGCGACGTGGGTGCGCGCAACGCAACGCTGTCCATCATGTGCGGCGGCAAGCCCGAGGTGTTCGAGCGCGCCAGGCCCGTGCTCGCCGTGATGGGCAAGAACATCACGCGCGTGGGCGCCAGCGGCGACGGCCAGTCCTGCAAGGTGGCCAACCAGATCGTCGTGGCGCTGACCATCCAGGCCGTGGCCGAAGGCCTGCTGTTCGCGGCGCGCGCGGGCGCCGACCCGGCGCGCGTGCGCGAAGCGCTGCTGGGCGGGCTGGCCAGCTCGCGCATCCTCGAGGTGCTGGGCGAGCGCATGGTCGCGCGCACCGTGGAGCCGGGCTTTCGGATCGCGCTGCACCAGAAGGACCTCAACCTCGCGCTCACGGCCGCGCGCCAGCTGGGCCTGGCGCTGCCGGGAACGGCCCAGGCCCAGCAGCTGTTCTCGGCCTGCGTGGCGCAGGGCGGCGCGGCCTGGGACCATTCGGGCATGGTGCGTGCGCTCGAGCAGCTGTCGCAGTTCAAGATCGGCGACAAGCCCGGCGCGGCGGCCTGACCCTCCTGCCATTGCCCGCAGCGGCGCCTGCACCGCCTCCGCGATCGCGGAACGGCGGTGCAGGCGCCGTATCGCGTATACGATTCACCCCCGACAAGCCTTACAACCCTTCCCGATAGGAGCCACGAACATGGGACACCTGAGCACGCATGTGCTGGACACCGCGCATGGCTGCCCGGCCGCAGGCATGCGCGTCACGCTGCAGCGCGTGCAGGCCGACGGCCGCGCCGAGACGGTCAAGACGCTCGCACTCAACGCCGACGGCCGCAACGACGGCGGCCCGCTGCTGGACGCCGCCAGCATGGCCGTGGGCCGCTGGCGGCTGCTGTTCGAGGTGGCGCCCTACTTCCGCGCACGCGGCGTGGCGCTGCCCGAGCCGGCCTTCATCGACACCGTGCAGCTGGACTTCGGCATCGACGACGCGGCCGGCCACTACCATGTGCCGCTGCTCGTGAGCCCCTTCAGCTACAGCACCTACCGCGGCTCCTGAGCGCTTTTCCGTATGCGATCCAAGGGTTTTTGCGGAGACTAAAACCCTTCTATTCTGTATACGATTTGGGGCATACCACGGTCGCCGCGGGTCCCCTTCCCCCAGGGGTTTTGCGACCCTCGCTCCCCACAGAACCCGCCGTGGTGGGGGCATGAGCCTTGCAGTGCAGGCTGCGGCGCCACCTCCAGGCGGCGCGGCATGCGCACCAGGCCAACGCCCAGGAGAGACCGCGATGACCACGCCAGCCGTGCACCCCGTGGACGAACGCCTGCCCACCGGCCGCCTGGCCGCGCTGGGCCTGCAACATGTGCTCGTGATCTATGCCGGCGCCGTCGCCGTGCCACTCATCGTGGGGCGCGCGCTGCAGCTCTCGCCGCAGCAGGTCGCCATGCTGATCAGCGCCGACCTGTTCTGCTGCGGCATCGTCACGCTGATCCAGTCCTTCGGCATGACGCGCTGGTTCGGCATCCGACTGCCCGTCATGATGGGCGTGACCTTCGCGGCCGTGGGGCCCATGGTGGCCTTCGCCAATGCAATGCCCGGCGTGGAGGGCGCGCGCGCGATCTTCGGCGCCATCATCGGCGCGGGCATCGTCTCCATGCTGATCGCGCCGGCCATCAGCAAGATGCTGCGCTTCTTCCCGCCTGTCGTCACGGGCACCATCATCGCGGTCATCGGCATCAGCCTCATGCGCGTGGGCGTGGGCTGGGCCATGGGCGGCCCGGCCTCGATGGCGCAGACCGTCAACGCCGACGCGCTCGTGCGCCTCGTGGACGCCACGCGCGCCGCGGCCGAGGCCAAGGGCGTTCCGGTCGGTCAGCTGCTGGCGCCCATCCCCATGGTGGACAACCCGAACTACGGCGCGCTGGACACCATGGGCATCGCGGCCGCCGTGCTCGTGTTCATCCTGCTGCTGGTCAAGTTCGGCCGCGGCTTCGTGGCCAACATCTCGGTGCTGCTGGGCATCGTGGCCGGCTGCGCCGTGGCCGTGGCCATGGGCAAGATGGACTTCCACAAGGTCGCAGAGGCCCATTGGTTCGACGTCGTCACGCCGCTGGCCTTCGGCATGCCGACCTTCGATCCCGTCATGATCCTGACCATGACGCTGGTCATGGTCGTCGTGATGATCGAGTCCACCGGCATGTTCCTCGCGCTGTCGGACATCACGGGCAAGAAGATCGGCCAGCCCGAACTGGCGGCCGGCCTGCGCACGGACGGCCTGGGCACCGTCATCGGCGGCTTCTTCAACACCTTCCCGTACACGAGCTTCAGCCAGAACGTGGGCCTGGTCGGCGTGACGGGCGTGCGCAGCCGCTGGGTCTGCGTGGCCGGCGGCGCCATCATGGTGGTGCTGGGCCTGTTGCCCAAGATGGGTGCGCTCGTGGAGAGCGTGCCCACCTTCGTGCTGGGTGGCGCGGGCCTCGTGATGTTCGGCATGGTCGCGGCCACGGGCATCCGCATCCTGTCGGCCGTGGACTTCCGCGGCAACCGCAACAACCTGTACATCGTCGCGCTCTCGATCGGCTTCGGCCTGATCCCGCTCGTCGCGCCGCGCTGGATGCAGCAGATGGCGCACGGCCTGCACCCGCTGCTGGAGTCCGGCATCTTGCTGACGGCCATCGCGGCCGTGCTGCTGAACCTGTACTTCAACGGCACGGGCGACAACACGGCCGATGCGATCGAGGCGGCGAAGGCGGCGGAAGCGCACTGACGCACCGAGAAACCGCAGGGTCTGGCCGGGCCGGGATGCGCACAGCGCGTCCCGGCCCGTTTGCATTGGGGCGCAGGGTTGGAGCGTGACGTTATCTCATAACATGTTATGTTATAACCTTCTACTTTCATCCAGCAACCCGAGGAGAACCATGCCCCCTGCTTCCCGCAGCGTCCGTTTCGCCCTGACCCTGGCCGCCGCCCTCGCGCTCGCCGCCTGCGGCGGTGGCGGCGGCGATGACGACGGTCACGGCCACGCGCACACAGACATCGACACGGCCGGCCGCCTGGCCATCGCCGAGGCTGGCTCGCCCAGCCTGCGCCTGCACGATCTGGACAGCGCCAGCGTGGTCGCCAGCTTCAACCTGGCCAACAGCCCCAGCGCCGTCTACGCGAGCCCGGGCGGCCGCTACGCGCTGGCGCTGCAGCGCACACAGGACACCACGCAGATCGTCGACGGCGGCATCTGGCAGGAGGACCATGGCGACCACGACCACGACTACAAGGAAGCGCCACGCCTGCTGAGCATGCGCATCGACGGCCCGCAGCCCACGCACTACGACGACCGCGCCGGCCAGGCCGCGCTCTTCATGGACGGCCGTGCCACCGCCGCGCAGAACGCCTCGGCCCATCTGTTCAACGACGCCAGCATCGGCAGCGCCCAGCTGCTGGCCACGCTGCCCCTGGCGGCGCCCATGCACGGCTTCGCCGAGCCCAATGGCGAGCACCTGGTCACCAGCGCCCTGGTCGCCGGCGCGACCTCGCCCACGCAGATCGAGATCTACCGCCGCCAGGGCCAGGCCTTCGGCTTCGTGCAGCGCCTGGACGCGCTGTGCCCCGGCATGCACGGCAGCTACACCCAGGGCACGACCACCATCGCCGGCTGCAGCGACGGCGTGCTGCTGGTCCAGCCTGCCGCGGGCGGCAACTTCGCCGGCACGCGCGTGGGCACGGCCTCGGGCGTGTCCACGATCGCCGGCCATCCGAAGCTGGCCCGCTTCGTCGGCATCGGCAACAGCGGCAGCCCCTCGACCACGCGCTTCTACGACGTCGACCCGGCGACGAACACCGCCACGCCGATCACGATCGCGGGCTGGGGCGAAGGTCGCCTGCGCCGCGCCCACGGCTTCGACCGCAGCGGTCGCACGCTGTTCGTGCTGGACGACCTGGGCACGCTGTACGCGTTGCGCCACGGTGCCGGCGGCTGGACCACCAGCGCCACGCTGGCCGGCGCCGTGCCGGCCATGCCGGCGGCAGCGCCCTTCCCCGCGTTCGCAGCCAACGGCGCGCGCGACGAGGTCTACCTGGGCGATCCGAACGGCCGCCAGCTGCTGGTGGTCGATTCCGCGCAGCTGACGGTCAAGCAGCGCGTGGCACTGGGCTTCGCGCCGTCCTACCTGGCCTGGCTGGGGATCGCGCGATGAAGCGTTTCGCCTTGGGTTGCGCGCTGGCCGCCGCCGGCGCCGCCGATGCCCAGGTCCAGCCCCCGGCGCAGGCACAGGCCGAACGCTGGCAGTTCGGCGCC
>DATKFT010000361.1:0-1806 GCA_035544335.1 Pseudorhodoferax sp. | reverse complement strand
ACCGCGTGCGGCCATCTGGGCCGCATCGAGGGCCGGGTCCACACCCAGCACCTGCATGCCGAAGGCGCGGCCCAGCGCGGCGACGCGGCTGCCGGCCTCGCCCACGCCGACCAGGCCCAGCGTGCGGCCGCGCAGCTCGTGGCCCATGAGGTCTTCGCGGCTGAAGCCGCGCTTGGCGGAGCGCAGCAGCGCGTCGGATTCGGGGATGCGGCGCAGCACCGCGAGCATCAGGCCCAGCGCCAGCTCGGCCACCGAGTCGGCGTTGCCACCGGCCTGGTTCATGACCACGACACCGGCGCGCGTGCAGGCATCGATGTCGATGGTGTCGCAGCCCGAGCCGCTGGACGAGACGGCCAGCAGCTGCGGGCAGCGCGCCAGCAGCTCGGCCGTGACGAACCAGTGGCGCGGCAGCTCGTCCTTGGCCGCCGTGATCTGCAGCACCTGGGCATGGGCCAGCGCGCTCCAGGCCGCGTCGTCCGCGCCTTGCATGGCGCAGGTCTGGAGCAGGATGCCGGGGGCTGCGCCGACGATGCGGTCGAAGGCCGGGTCCAGCCAGTAGTTGAAGCGGACGACGCGCTTGCCGGCACTCACAGCACGCCCTTCTCGCGCAGGCTGCGCGCGACCCAGCTGCGGTCTGCACGCCCTTCGGCAATCGCCTGCAGCGCATCGGCCTCGACGCGCTGGATCGCTTCCACGCGTGCGGCGATGTCCTCGGCCTCCTCGGGCGGCACGGCCAAGAGGCCATCGCCGTCGCCGACCACGATGTCGCCGGGCCGCACCACCATGCCGTCGATGCTGACGGGCACGTGCAGCTCGCCGGGGCCGTCCTTGTAGGGGCCGCGGTGCGCCACGCCGCGCGCATAGACCGGCAGGCTGTGCTGCGCGATGGTGTCGCTGTCGCGGATCAGTCCGTCGATGACGATGCCGGCCGCGCCGCGCGCGATCAAGAGCGCCAGCATGATCTCGCCGATGATGGCGTTGGGTCCCACGCCGCCAGCGTCCACCACGAGCACGTCGCCCGGCGCGCAGGTGTCGATGGCGTGGTGCACCATCAGGTTGTCGCCGGGCCGGGTGCGCACCGTCAGCGCGCGGCCGGCGAAGCCCCCATTGCGCTGGTGGAAGGGCCGCAGCGCCGAGGTGCCGGTGGTGCGGCTCATGGCGTCGCTCACGTTGGCGACCTGAAAGCTTCTGTAGCGCGCCAGTAGCGCGTCGCTGACGGCCAGTGCCGGCCGTGGATGGATGTGGAAGCCCTGGATCTTGCTCATGGGTGTGTCTCTGTGGGGGATAAGTAGTCGGCCGCGCTGGCCACGGGCCGGATGCAGGCCGGCGTGATCTGGTCCAGCCGGTTCAGCCCCAGCATGGCCATGTCGCGCGAGATCTCCGCGCACAGCAGTGCGATGCCGTGGGCCACGCCGGCCTGCCCGGCGACCGATGCCGCGTAGTTGAAGGGCCGGCCCACGAACACGCAGCGCGCGCCCAGCGCCAGCGCCTTGACGGCATCGGTGCCGCGGCGCACGCCGCTGTCCAGCATCACGGGCAGGCCGGGCACGGCGCGCACGATGGCGGCCAGCACGCGCAGCGGCGCCACCGCGCCGTCGAGCTGGCGGCCGCCGTGGTTGGAGACGATCAGGCCGTCGGCACCGTGGTCGCGGGCGATGGCGGCATCCTCCGGCGTCAGGATGCCCTTGACCACGAGCTGGCCGCCCCAGCGTTGGCGGATGGCGGCCAGGTGCGGCCAGGCCAGGTGGGCGCGGTCGGAGAAGTCGCGCAGCACGCTGGGCGAGAGGATGGGCGCGCCGCGCGTGG
>DATKFT010000360.1:0-1955 GCA_035544335.1 Pseudorhodoferax sp. | reverse complement strand
CTCTTGTCGCAGCAGGCAGTTCGGAGCCCTGTGGCCAAAAGCCAGGAGCGCTCCTTGTGCCGCAATTCCGAGGTCGTTCCGCAGACAGCCCATGATGTTACCTTGCTGCCTGCGCGGGCTGGGCTTCTTGCCGACCTTGTTGTGCACGTCCGGGGATGCGCTCGTGTGACGCAGCAGGCTGTGGGTCGTACGCATGCCGCCGGCTTGCCCCGCTACCACGCGCAGCTTCCATGGAGGGAGCATGCGGTTTGTTGCTGAGGCCCGATCTGCTTGCAAGACTGTCGGATCTCGAGAAGGCCGTGCGGCACAACGCGCCCCGCTGACGTCCACCCTCCGAAAACGACGAAGCCCGGATGGACCGGGCTTCGTGACCTGTTGGTTCAACAGGATTTTTCTGGAGGCGCGACCCGGAGTCGAACCGGGCTAGACGGATTTGCAATCCGTTGCATAACCGCTTTGCTATCGCGCCAAAGCCCACGATTCTATACCATTCCTGATCGAGCTCTTCGCCGGGTTCCGGGTGTTTCTTCGGTGGCCTGGCGCAATGCTTCAAGACACGGTGCAGCGCTGTGCGCACCATGCGCTCCGTCCTGGATTCTTGGAGCAAGGCATGGAACTGCACATCAACGCGCGCCGCTGGACGGTGGATGCCGGCTGGCGCGAGGAACGCCTGCTCTGGGTGCTGCGCGAGGCATTGGGCCTGGTCGGCACCCGGTTCGGCTGCGGCGCCGGCCTGTGCGGTGCCTGCACCGTGCTCGTGGATGGCCAGCCGCAGCGCAGCTGCCAGCTGCGCGCGGCCGATGCCGTCGGCGCGCACATCGAGACCATCGAAGGCCTGGCGCGCGGCGACCGGCTGCACCCCGTGCAGCAGGCCTGGCTGGACGCGGCCGTGCCGCAATGCGGCTACTGCCAGGCCGGCCAGATCATGGCCTCGGTGGCGCTGCTGCGCACCACGCCGCGGCCGTCGGCCGAGCAGGTGGACGCGGCGCTGGCCGGCCACCTGTGCCGTTGCGGGACCTACCAGCGCATCCGCGCGGCGGTGCAGTGCGCGGCGGCCGGCATGGTGGGCGAGGCGGGCAAGGAGGGCGCGTGATGCGCCGGCGCAGCCTGCTGGCGCTGGCCGGGGCCGCGGGGCTCGCCGTGTCCATCCTGCCCGCGCGGGCGCTGCTGCCGGTGCTGCCGCGCCGGCCACCCGCGACGGCCGAGGCCGCGCTCGGATGGATCCGCCATGCCGAAGGCCGCTACACGCTGTGGCTGCCGCGCACGGAGATGGGCCAGCACATCGCCACCACGCTGCAGCAGGTGGCCTGCGCCGAGCTGGGCGTGGGCTGGGACCGGGTGCAGGTGCGCCTGCCGGCCACCTGCGACATCGCACGCGTCAAGGCCACCGTGGGCAGCGATTCCGTGCGCGAGTTCGTGCTGCCGCTGGCCCAGGCCTGCGCGACGCTGCGCGAGGCGCTGGCGGCCGGTGCCACGGCCGGCGTGCTGCAGCCCGTGTTGCGGCCGGCCGGCGCGCTGCGTGCCCTGCAGCCGGGGGCCCTGCGTGCGCTGGGCCCGGTGCCGCTGGTCCATGGCCAGTCCATCGTGCGTGGCGAGCCGCTCTATGCCGCCGACATGCGCGTGCCCGGCATGCTGTACGGGCGCGTGCTGCGCGCCGAGGCGTCGCCGGAGCTGGCCAGCCAGCTGCGCCGCCTGGACGAGGATGCCGCACGCGCCGTGCCCGGCTTCGTGGCCCTGGTGCGCGACGCGGCCTTGCGCCAGGGGCGGGCCGAAGGCCTGGGCATCGTCGCGCGCACGCCCGGCGCGCTGGACCGCATTGCGGCGGCGCTGGCGCCGCAGTGGGAGGTCCAGGGGGGCTTCGATGCCGCCGCCGTGGACAGTCTGCTCGACGTGGACGCGCGCCTGCGCCGCGGCCGCCTGCCCCATGTGCTGGCCGATGACGCTGGGCTGGACGC
>DATKFT010000359.1:0-5339 GCA_035544335.1 Pseudorhodoferax sp. | reverse complement strand
CACTTCGGCAAGAACTTCGACGCGCTGTACGACTGCATGACCGACCCGCTGCACAAGTCGGGCCCGCAGCCCGGCTTCATCGTGGTGCTGGAGCAGATCCCGGCGAACGCCAAGTTCGACAAGGAAGCGCGCGAACAGCTGCTGGACATCTTCCGCGACGCCGCCGACTACTGGGGCGACCGCAAGATCCCGTTCCGCTGCTTCTATTCTTTTCTGTAGCCCGTTCCGCGCAAAACAGCCAAGCGGAACGGGCGAACGAGGCTCCGGAAGATGCTGCACCCGGCATCGAGCTCACGACGGAATCGGGCGAGAAGATGCCCACGGACAAGCTGGTCGACGTGTCGCCGCTGGCGCTGCGCATGAGCAGCCCCTTCAACGCCGGCTACTGGCTCACCGCAGCCTGAGGGCCCGGGGCAGCGACCCCGCGCACCACAACGCCCGTCCTGCGACGGGCGTTTTGCATGGGGCACGCCGCCCGGCGCGGCTCAGCCTGGGGACGGGAGCAGCGGGAGCGCCTGGGCCAGCGCCACGTACTCGGCCACCGGCACCTCTTCGGCCCGGCGCTGCAGATCGAAGCTGCCGGCGAAGCCGCGCGCTTCCAGCCAACGGCCCAGGCTGTGGCGCAGCAGCTTGCGCCGCTGGCTGAAGGCCGACTGCACGAGTTCGCTGAGCAGCGCGGCGTCGAGCGGCGGCGGTTCGGCCAGCGGCTC
Source organism: Pseudorhodoferax sp. (assembly GCA_035544335.1). Lineage (GTDB taxonomy): Bacteria > Pseudomonadota > Gammaproteobacteria > Burkholderiales > Burkholderiaceae_C > Pseudorhodoferax. The sequence goes on along the minus strand of DATKFT010000359.1, from coordinate 4,629 downwards.
CATGCGCACGACCGCGCTGTCCACACGGGGTGGCGGGTCGAAGCTCTCGGGCGGCACGAACAGCACATCCTCCATCGCGTAGCGCCACTGCAGCATCACGCTCAGGCGCCCGTAGGCCGCCGTGGCCGGCGCGGCCACCATGCGGTCCACGACCTCTTTTTGCAGCATGAAGTGCTGGTCGCGTACCGCGTCGACCTGGTCCAGCAGGTGGAACAGGATGGGGGTGGAGATGTTGTAGGGCAGGTTGCCGACCACGCGCAGCCGCTGGCCCGGTGCGGTCGACGCGGCCAGCGCCTTGAAGTCGACCTTGAGCACGTCGGATTCGACGACCTGCAGCTGCGGATGGCGGCGCAGCCGCTCGGCCAGGTCGCGGTCCAGCTCGATCACGGTCAGGCGTCCCAGCCGCTCGACCAGGGGCTGCGTCAGCGCCGCCAGCCCGGGCCCGATCTCCACCATGGGCTCGCCCGGCTGCGGACCGATGGCGCGCACGATGGCGTCGATGACGCCGCCGTCCGACAGGAAATGCTGGCCGAAGCGCTTGCGCGCGATGTGCTTGGCGCCGCTCACTGCGGGGCTTCGCGCAGTTCGACGTAGGCGCGGCCGCGCAGCTCCTGCAGCCAGCTGCGGTAGGCCTCGTCCATCTTGCGCTCGCGCACGAGGTGGCGTGCCACCTCGCGCTGCTCGCGCGGATTGAGCTCGTACTGGCGCCGCTCGAGCAGCTGGATCAGGTGCACGCCGAAGCGCGAGACGATGGGCTCGGAGATCTCGCCGGGCCGCAGCGCCTCCAGCACCTCCTCGAATTCGGGCACGAACTGCCCCGGATTGGACCAGCCCAGGTCGCCGCCCTGGGCGGCGCTGCCGTCCTGCGAGCTGGCCTGCGCGAGCGCGGCGAAGTCGGCCTGGCCGGCCTCGATGCGCCGCTTCATGCCGGCCAGGCGCTCGCGCGCACTGGCCTCGGTCTGCTGGGCATCCACGCGCAGCAGGATGTGCCGCGCATGCTGCTGCGTGATGGTCTGCAGCGCGCCGGGCTGGCGCTTGTCGATCACCTTGAGGATGTGGAAGCCGGCGCCCGAGCGCACGGGCGCCGTGACGCCGCCCACGGGCAGCTGGGCCGTGGCCTGCAGGAACAGCTCGGGGTAGCGGTCCGGGCTGCGCAGGCCCATCTCGCCGCCGGTCGCCGCGTCGGTCGCATCCGAGAAACTGCGCGCCAGGCCCGCGAAGTCTTCGCCCGCACGGGCACGCTTTTCCACATCCTGCGCGCGCGCCAGCCGCTCGGCGACCTGCTGCGGCGTGGCGTTCTCGGGCACGGTCACGAGCACCTGGCCCAGGTTGATCTCGGTCGGTGCGGCGGGCGCCTGGTCGGCCTGCTCGCGCAGGAACTGCTCGACCTCGGCATCGCTCACGCGCACGCGCGCGTCCAGTTCACGCTCGCGCAGGCGCGACAACAGGATCTGGTCGCGGATGTCGTTGCGGAACTGCTGGAGGTTCAGGCCGTCGCGCTCGAGCCGGCGCCGCAGCTCGGCCACGTCGACCTGGTTCTGGCGGGCCACGTTCTGCTCGGCCAGGTTGACCGCGGCATCGTCCACCTTCAGACCCATCTCGCGCGCCTGCTGCAGCTGCGTGCGCTCGACGATCAGGCTTTCCAGCGCCTGGCGCGAGGCCTCGGCCTGCGTCGACTGCCGCCCTCCCTGCTGGCGCTGCTGCATCAGCACGCGTGCCATGCGGCGCTGCACCTCCAGGTTGGTGATGGGCTCGGAATTGACCACGGCGACGATGAAGTCGGAGGGCCTGGCGCTTTGGGCCTGGGCGGGCACCGCAGCCCAGCAGGCCGCCGCCAACGCCACGGCAGACAGGAAGGAAGCGGAAGTGCGGCGCTTGGGCTGTTGCATCACTCGTAGGAGCCGAAGCGGCTCGATGTGGTCACCTGCTCGCGCAGGAACTGGTAGCGGGGAATGTTGTCGCGCAGCGTTTTCAGCGGGCTGGACCCCAGGCGGGCCAGGCCGATGAACTCGATCTGGAACATGATCTTGGTGTTGGGCACGGCGTTGGAGCGCTGCACGCGCTCGAGCACGATGCGGCCGATCCAGCAGCAGCCGTCGTACTCCAGGCCTACGATGGACTCCACGAACTTGCGGTCCTCCAGGCTGTAGTTGAGCCGGCCCACGCTGTACCAGCGGCCTCCGCCCTGGCCGTAGCCCGGACCGAGCTCCTTGCCGCGGTCGCCCCACAGGTCGTTGATCGGCCATTGCCAGCCCAGGTCGACCTGTTCGCTGGCCGGCAGGCCGCTCGTGGCGCGCTGCATGCGGTAGGCCGCGCTGACGACCCGGTAGTTGCCGGGGCTGTAGCGCCCGCCCACCGTGAAGCGCTCCGAACGGCTGGTCTTGGGGTTGTACTGGACCATGGTGTCCATGGACCAGTACGGTGCCCAGTTGACGGAGGCACCGGCCAGGAAGTCGCTGACGCGGTCGTCGACGGCGGCGCCGCCGGGCAGGAACACGCGCTGGTCCTTGAAGCGCAGGCGCTGCGCCACGCCGAAGCGCGCCACCTGCGCACCCGTGTCGGGCTGCAGGAAGCGCGTGTCCACGCCCAGCGTCAGCACATTGCTGTCGGAGACGCGGTCGTTGCCGACGAAGGCGTTCTCGCTGTAGACGGTCGCGAAATTGAAGTCGGTGACGCCCGAGTCGTAGTTGGGCAGGCTGTTCTGCTCGCGGTAGGGCGTGTTCACGTAGAACGCGCGCGGCTCCAGCGTCTGGCGCCAGGCCCGGCCGAAGAAGTTGGCGTCGCGCTCGAACACCAGGCCGCTGTCCAGGCTGAAGGTGGGCACGGTGCGCGTCGCGTTGCTGGCCCCCGTGGCCAGCGGCGCATCGAACTCGTAGCGTGCCGCATGCAGCTGCAGCTTGGGCGTGACGAACCAGCCCGGCCGCACCCAGGGCCGGCTGATCTGGCCCAGCACGACGCTGCGCTTGGCATTGGGCTGGCCCGTCAGGCTGCGGTCGGCCGAGAACTGCGTGTAGTCGCCGTCCACCGAGAAGTCGAAGCCTGCGACGTCGTAGCGCCCGTAGCGGCCCGTGACCTGCGGCAGCCGGTCGTAGGGCGGCACGATGGGCGCGCTGACGTCCTGCAGCGTCTGGTACTTGAGCGCACGCAGGCCGGCCGAGAAGTTGCCGTAGCCCCAGCCCAGGCTGGCATCGGTCGTGCGCAGCCGGTCGGTCAGCGAGGTCGTCGTGCTCGGGAAGTCGCGCCAGTAGTCGTTGTCGCTGACGCGGTTGGCGTTCAGCGAGAAGCCCAGGTTGCCCAGCACCGGCAGGCCGGTCGAGATCACGCCGCTGTGCTTGGCCTCGTAGGACCAGCGCTCGCGCTCGCGCAGCTTGTCGTCGGGCATGTAGTTCAGCCGCACCTGGCCGCGGTAGGTCGGCTCCAGGTAACGGAACTCGCCGCCCAGCATGGCCCCGCGCTTGCTCATGACCGAGGGGTACAGCGTGGCATCGCGGTTGGGTGCGATGTTCCAGTAGTAGGGCGCCAGCACCTCGACGCCGGCCAGGTTGTCCAGCGCCACCGTGGGCGGCAGGAAGCCGGACTTGCGTGCATCGCTGAGCGGGAACGAGAAGCTCGGCAGCGCCATGACCGGCACGCCCATGAAGCGCAGCACGCCGCCCTTGGCCACGCCCTGCTCCTGCTCGTTGTCGATGTACAGCGTGGTCGCGGTCAGCACCCAGTCCGGCAGCCAGCTCGGCCCGGGCTCGCGCTGGCAGGTGGTGTAGGAGGCGTCGTGCAGCACCGCGTGCTGGTCGTCGACGAAGTCCACGCGGCTGGCCTGGCCATGGGCACCCGCGCGCAACAGCTGGTAACGCGGCCCCTGGAAATAGCCCTCGAAGGCGTCGACGCGCAGCTCCAGCGCCGGACCTTCGTACACGTCGCCGGCCCGGTTGATGCGCACATTGCCCTGGGCCTTGGCGAGGTCCGTGGCCTGCTCGTACTCGAGCCGGTCGGCCTGGATCATGGTGTCGCCGCGGCGCATCATCGCGTCGCCCTCGAGCACGGTCTCCAGGTCGGGCCGGCCCGAACTGCGCTCGCCGAAGAAGAAGGTCGGCTGCTGGCCCCGCACTTCCGAGGGGATTTGCTCGGCCAGCCGCGTGCTGGGCTTGAGCTGCAGCGGCACATCCGGCGCGGCCTGCGCCCGCGCGCCATCGGCCGCCAGCAGCAGGGCCAGGCCGGCCGCCGCACCGGCGACCTGGCGCACGACGAAGCGGCCCGCAGGCGGACGCTGCAGCAGATCGGAGTGGACGGGAGGCATCGAAGAGGTCTGGGACAGTCCGGGCATCCGGGGCGTCGGTCTAGTGTTGGGCGCGAGGATGGGCCTGAAGCCGCCCCGCGCCCCGAGGCTTGCCGGCAAGCCGGGTTTGTAGAATCGATTATCCATGAGCCCGATGCCCGAACCAACCGGCGTGACCACCCCGCAGGCGCCGCAGTCCGTGGCCTGGTCCGACCCGCAGCGCGAAGCCGCCTTCCAGCGTTGGCTTGCCGCCATCGCACCACGCCACCGCCTCGTTCCCGAAACACTGCAGCTGGCCTCGGCCGATGCGAGCTTTCGGCGCTACCTGCGCATCGCGAGCGATGGCGGCCCCAGCC
>DATKFT010000358.1:0-2250 GCA_035544335.1 Pseudorhodoferax sp. | reverse complement strand
CAGGCCGCGGCGCAGGAAGGCGCGGCGCGAGGGCGCCTCGACCCGCTTGTCCAGGATCTTCACGGTTTCCTTGAGGATGGCGGGGCCGTCCAGGCCCAGCAGTGACAGGCGTCGTTTTGCGCTCACGAGGGTCTCCTTATTTGCCGCGGATCATGGCGATGAGGCTGCGTGGCACCAGCGCCACCATGACCAGGTGCACGGCCACGAAGCCGACCAGGGCGGCCATGGCCACGAAGTGGACGCGCCGCGCGGCCTCGTAGCCGCCCAGCAGCTCGCGCAGCAGGCCGAACTGCACCGACTTCCAGAGCACCAGGCCCGACAGCACGAGGACCACGGTGTCGAGCAGCACGAACAGGTAGGCCGCGCGCTGCACGCTGTTGTAGTGGCGCGGGTCGGCATGCGCCAGCGCACCGTGCAAGGCGGCACGCAGGTCGCGCCAGATGCCGCGCAGCGTGAGCGGAAAGAACCGGGTGCGCAGCCGGCCGCTCACGATGTTGAGCACCAGGTAGACCAGGCCGTTGCCCGCCAGCAGCCACATGGCCGCGAAGTGCCATTGCAGCGCGCCGCCGAGCCAGCCGCCCAGCGTGAGCGCCTTCGGAAATTCGAACGGGAAGAACGGCGCGGCGTTGTAGATGCGCCAGCCGCTGGCCACCAGCACCAGGACGGCCAGCGCGTTGAGCCAGTGGCACAGGCGCAGCCAGCCGGGGTGGATCGGCGCGTTGTCGGGTGGGGTGAGGGCTTGCATGGGACGCAGTGTGGTGCGCACCCGCTCGCCGTTTCATCACGGAATCTTCAAAAAATCGTGACAACTCGGTGCCGGGCTTGGTCCCACAATCCGGCCCATGGACACCCCCAAGCGCGTGCTGATCGTCGAGGACGATGCCCACATCGCCGAACTGCTGCGCATGCACCTGCACGACGAGGGCTATGCCGTGACCCATGCCGCCGACGGCCATGCCGGGCTGCACGCGCTGCAGCAGGGGCCCTGGGACGCGCTGGTGCTGGACCTCATGCTGCCGGGCGTGGACGGGCTGGAGATCTGCCGCGCGGCACGCGCCAACCACGCGGTGGCGCGCTACACGCCCATCATCATCACGAGCGCGCGCTCCAGCGAGGTGCACCGCATCCTGGGCCTGGAACTCGGGGCCGACGACTACCTGGCCAAGCCCTTCTCGGTGCTGGAGCTCGTGGCGCGCGTGCGTGCGCTGCTGCGGCGCAGCGAGGCCATGGCACGCAGCGCGCGCGTGGAAGCCGGCCGGCTGGAGCTCGGCAGGCTCGCGCTGGACCCGGTCACACGCGAGGTGGAGGTGGACGGCAAGCCCATCGAGCTGACGCCGCGTGAGTTCGACCTGCTGCACTTCTTCGCGCGGCACCCGGGCCGCGTGTTCTCGCGGCTGGAGCTGCTCAACAAGGTCTGGGGCTACCAGCACGACGGCTACGAGCACACCGTCAACACCCACATCAACCGGTTGCGCACCAAGATCGAGGCCGATCCTGCGCAGCCGCGCCGCATCCTGACGGTCTGGGGGCGCGGCTACCGGCTCGTGGCGGGGGATGCCGAGGACGCGGCCGAGGGCGCAGCGGAGCCGCGGCCATGAAGGCGCCGGGCGCCTGGACGCTGTCGCGCCGGCTGTCGCTGGTGTTCGCGGTGCTGCTGCTGGCCTGCTCGGGCGTGTCGGCCTGGCTGCAGCTGGCGGCCACACAGCAGCAGGAGCGTGAGGTCACGCAGCGCCTGTCGCTGGGGCTGGCCGCGCACATCGCAGGCCATGCCGAGCTCATGCGGCCCGACGGGCTCGACCGGGCGGCCGTCGGCCGGCTGTTCGACATGCTGATGGCCGTGAACCCCAGCGTGGAGGTCTACCTGCTCGATGCCGAGGGCCGCATCGTGGCCCAGGCCGCACCGCCTGGCCATCTCAAGCTGGACCGCGTGGACCTGGCGCCCGTGCGCCGCCTGCTGGCCGGTGCAGCGCTGCCCGTGCTGGGCGACGATCCGCGCGGCATGGGCGGCGCCAAGGTCTTCAGCGCGGCGCCGCTGCAGGTGGAGGGGCGCGCGGCGGGCTACGTCTACGTGGTGCTGTCGGGCGAGGACCGCGACGCGATCAGCGCGCACATCGCGGCCGGATCGGTCTTGCGTACCACGCTGTGGGCCATGGCGCTCGTGGCGCTGCTGGGGCTGGTGGCGGGGCTCGTGGCCTTCGGTTTCATCACGCGGCCCTTGCGCCAGCTGACCGACGCCGTGCAGGACTTCGA
>DATKFT010000357.1:0-4803 GCA_035544335.1 Pseudorhodoferax sp. | reverse complement strand
CGCAGGGCTCCGGCGCTTGTCGATGCGGGACTGTTGCTGGGAAAGCACGCTTGGCGTGCCAACTCCTGCGGTATGCACAACTTTTTCTCGGTTTGATCGTGCACCAAGGGGGCGGTGGTCGCGCGTTCGCTGGAGCCGGGTCTTGCCGTGTGGCGCCAGGGCCCGCGTTGTGCGCCTAGGGTCTAACCCTAGGTCTGCGGGCGAGGCGTGGATGGAATAATCTTAAAAACTGACTTGTTTTTGAGATTTTGGCAAATAAAAATGCCAAGAAATTTTCTTCAACCACACACTCGGTACCTCTATGAAGATCCATTGGAAGATCCAGCGCCGCACAGCCTGCGGCGTCCTGCTGGCCTGCGCAGCCACCTGGGCTGCGGCGGCGGACCTGCTGGGCGAGGTGCGCAAGCGCGGGGAGCTCGTCGTGGCCACCGAGGCGGCGTTCAAGCCCTTCGAGTTCGTGGAGAACGGCAAGATCGTCGGCTACAACAAGGACCTGCTGACGTTCGTGATGCAGGGGCTGCCGGAGGTCAAGCTCAAGCAGCTGGACGTGCCCTGGTCCGGCGTGCTGCCGGGGCTGGCGGCCAGCCGCTTCGACATGGTCGTGACGGCGGTGGCCATCACGCCCGAGCGCGAGAAGCGCTTCGCGTTCACGGTGCCGGTCGCCGACGCGACGGTGGCGCTGCTGCGCCGCACCAGCGACAAGGCCTTCACCAAACCATCGGACATCAACGGGCGCGTGGTGGGCAGCCAGGTCGGCACCTCGCTGCTGGCCGCCGTGCAGCAGTTCAGCGAAGAGCAGAAGAAGGCCGGCCAGCCGGGCGCCAGGGAGATCAAGCAGTACGCCACCATGGACGAGGCCTACGCGGACCTCGCGGCCGGCCGCATCGACGCCGTGGCGCAGTCGCGCTCCAACCTCGCCAACGTGGTCAAGGAGCGGCCCGAGGTCTACGCCATCGTCGAGCAGACCATCGGCCCCAAGGCCTACTACGCCTGGGTGGGGCGCAAGGACGCGGCGAGCGCACCGCTGGTCAAGGCGGTCAGCGAGCGCCTGGCCGAGGCCAACAAGAGCGGGCTCATGACGGAGCTGCAGCGCAAGTGGTTCGGTTTCGAGATGCCGGTGCCCACCGACGTGCCGGCTGCCGGCAAGTAGGCCGGTACCCACCCTCGCCATGCTGTCCAGATTCCTGGAGTACCTGCCGTCGCTGCTCGATGGCGCCTGGGTGACGCTGCTCGTCGCCGGCAGCGCCATCGCCGTCGGCTTCGTCGGTGCGCTGCTGCTGCACACGCTGCACCAGGCGCGGCTGCGCCTGGTCCGCTGGTGCAGCCGCATCTACCTGAGCTTCTTCCGCGGCACGCCGATGCTGGTGCAGCTGCTGATCCTGTTCTACATCCCGCCCGCGCTGGGCCTGGACATCAACCCCTATGTCGCGGCGATCGCCGCGCTCGGCATGAACTCGGCCGCCTACCAGGCCGAAATCCTGCGGGCCGGCTTTGCGGCCGTGCCCGCGGGCCATGGCGAGGCGGCCAGCATCATGGGCCTGAGCCCATGGCAGAACCTGTGGCATGTGCAGGTGCCGCAGGTGGTCCGCTACACGCTGCCCTCGCTGATCTCCGAGATGGGCGACATCGTCAAGGGCTCGGCCATCATCTCGGTGATCACGATCACGGACCTGATGCGGGTGGGGCGGCAACTCGTCAGCACGAGCTACCGGCCCATCGAGGTGTTCCTGCTCGTGGGCCTCGTGTACCTGGTGCTGGTGACGCTGATCCAGCTGGCGGGCCGGCATGTCGAGCGCAAGTGGCGGGCGCAGACATGAGCCCCGCTTTCCTGCTCGAGATCCTGCCGGACTTCCTGCGCGCGGCCGGCATCACCTTGGCGCTGAGCGTGGCCTGCGCCCTGGCCGGCGCGCTGCTGGGCTTCGGCGTCCATGCCGCGTTCCTGCGCGCGGGGCCGCGGCTGCGGCTGCTGTACCGCGGCTACGTCTGGATCCTGCGCGGCACGCCCTTCCTGGTGCAGCTCTTCCTCGTGTACTACGGCCTGCCCTCGCTGGGGTTCACGCCCACGGCGCTGGAGGCGAGCTTCTACTCGCTCACGCTCTACGCGAGCGCCTACTTTGCAGAGGTGTTCCGCGCGAGCTGGAACAGCCTGCCCAAGGGCCAGGCCGAGGCGGCCGAGACCCTGGGCATCGGCCGCTGGCATCTGTTCTGGCGCATCCAGACGCCGCAGGCGCTGCGCTTTGCGCTGCCGCTGATCACGAACCAGACCCTGCTCGTGGTCAAGGAGTCCTCGCTGGCTTCCATCATCACGGTGCCCGAGCTGACGATGACGGCAGGGCGCGTCGTGGCAGAGACCTTCACCTTCGTGGAGCCCTACCTGCTGCTGGCCCTTTTCTACTGGCTCATCGCCTATGCCGTCGCCCGCCTGGGCACGGCCCTGGAACGCCGCCATGTCCATTGAGAGTCCCGCTATGCACAACAAGCAACCGATGGTTGAGATGTCGGGCGTTGGCAAGTCCTATGGCACGCACCGCGTGCTCCAGGACTTCAACCTGACGGTGTTCCCGTCCGAGGTCGTGTCCCTGATCGGCCCGTCCGGCTCGGGCAAGACGACGGCGCTGCGCTGCATCAACTTCCTGGAGTCCTACGACGAAGGCACGGTGCGCATCAAGGGCCAGCCCGTGGGCTACGCGGTCGATGCGCGCGGCGTGCGCCGGCCGCAGTCGCGCAAGGAGCTCGCGCAGGTGCGTCGCCCGACGACCATGGTCTTCCAGCAGTTCAACCTGTGGCCACACATGACGGCGCTCGAGAACGTCGTGGCCCCGCTGGTGCTGGGCCGCGGCATGGCCAGGGACGCCGCGCAGCGCAAGGCCCGCGCGGTGCTCGAACGCGTGGGCCTGGGCGCCAGGACCGGGAGCTACCCGGCCAAGCTCAGCGGCGGGCAGCAGCAGCGCGTGGGCATTGCGCGCGCGCTGTCCGTGGACCCCGAGGTGATGCTGCTGGACGAGCCCACCTCGGCGCTGGATCCCGAGCTCGTGGGCGAGGTGCTGGATGTCATCAACGAGCTGGCCGCCGAGGGCATGACCATGGCCATGGTCACGCACGAGATGGACTTCGCCTACGAGGTGTCCAGCCGCATCGTGTTCATGGAGGCCGGACAGATCGTCGAGACCGGCAGCCGCGAGATCCTGCGCGCGCCTGCCACGGACCGGCTCAAGCAGTTCCTGACCCCGCGCCGCCGGCGCCTTCCCGCAGCCCTGGACGCGGCATGAGGCCGCACGAGATCCCTTTCCCAGAAAAAACCGACATGCAACAGAACCACAAGCTCTTCCCGCGCAGCTGCGAGTGCGACAACGGCACGCCCGACACCTTCAACGCCACGCTGGAGTCGCCGATCTCCGCCTACGGCCGTCCCGAACTCGGCGCGACCTACGCCGTGCCGGCGCGCCACGGCCGGGCCGTGCGCGTGAACCGCGGCGAGACGCTGCGCGTGACCAACACGCACGGCACCCAGGTCTGCGACCTGTGGGCCTTCAACGCCCAGGACATGAGCGAGTTCTACTCGTCCGAGCACACGCGCGGCGCCACCTACCGCATGAACCCGCGCGTGGGCGATGTGCTGCTCAGCAACCGGCGCCGGCCCATCCTCGCATTCGTGGCCGACACCTCGCCCGGCGTGCACGACACCTTGATCGCGGCCTGCGATCTCGCGCGCTACCACGGCTTGGGCCACGACGGCTACCACGACAACTGCTCGGACAACCTGCGCCAGGCGCTCTTGGCCATCGGCCTGCGCACGCGCGAGATCCCGCAGCCGTTCAATGTGTGGATGAACATCCCGGTGGGCGACGCGGGCGCGGTGCGCTTCGAGCCCTGCCTGTCCGCGCCGGGCGACCATGTGGAGTTCCGTGCCCTGGTGGACTGCGTGGTCGTGCTGTCCGCCTGCCCCATGGACATCAACGACATCAACGGCGGCAAGACGCTGGAGCTGCACTTCAGCGTGCAGGGCGCACCAGCGGCATGAACGCGCGCGCCGGCATCGAGGCGCTGCACGGGCGCTACCTGTCCGGGGCCGCCACGCCGGAGCGCGAGGTGGACGCGCAGCTCGCACGCATCGGCCGGTCCCGCAGCAACGCCTTCGTCCACGTGCAGGCGGATGCCGCGCGCGCGGAAGCGGCGCTCGCCACGGCGGCCCTGCGCGAGGGCCGCGCCGTCGGTGCGCTGCACGGCGTCACGGTGGCCGTGAAGGACCTCATCGACGTGGCCGGCACGGCCACGACCTGCGGCTCGGCCCAGCACCTGCAGAGCCAGGCGAGCGCCGACGCGCCCGCCGTGGCGCGGCTGCGCGCGGCCGGTGCGATCGTGATCGGCAAGGCGAACACGCACGAGTTCGCCTACGGCGCGACCGGCGACCGCTCGCACTTCGGCCCGGTTGCCAACCCGCACGACCCCGCGCGCATGGCGGGCGGCTCGAGCAGCGGCTCGGCGGCGGCCGTCAGCGAGGGGCTCGCGCATGCGGCACTGGGGACGGACACGAGCGGCTCCATCCGCATCCCGTCGGCGCTGTGCGGCGTGGTGGGGCTCAAGCCCAGCTTCGACCTGCTGCCGCTCGCGGGCGTGCAGCCGCTGTCGCGCTCGCTGGACCACGTGGGCCCCGTGGCCGGCACCGTGCGGGACTGCGCGCTGCTGCTGTCGGTCCTCGCGCAGGCACCGCTGTCGCGTTACTGGTCCGGCGGTGCGGCCAGCCTCGCGGGGCGCCGCATCGGTGTGCCGACGGACTACTTCGGCGAGCCGGTTCAAGAGGCC
>DATKFT010000356.1:0-5672 GCA_035544335.1 Pseudorhodoferax sp. | reverse complement strand
TTCGTTCCGGCCGCCTGGAAACCGCCGCGGCATGTGACACCCGCCTGGCTGGCCGCCCGGCCCCTGATCGCCAACGACCGCGGCACGCGGCTCTCGCGCCAGACCGCCGCCTGGTTCGCGGCCGCCGGCGAGCGGCCACAGCCACGCATCGAACTGAACTACAACGACGCGATGAAGAGCCTCGTGGCCGCGGGCTATGGTGCCGCCTTGTTGCCGCACGAGGCGGGTGCGCCGCCACCGGACCCGCGCACCAGCATGCGTCCGCTGCGGCCCGCGCTGTCCAGGGCGCTCGGGATCGCGCACCGCACGCGACCGGACGACGATGCGACACAGGCGACGCTGCAGGCCTTGCGTGCGATGGCGCAGCGCTGAAGCCGTGCCAAGCGGCCATGCCGCGTGCGGGCGCGGCGCCGGACACCACCGCCCTTTCGCCATCCGCACGTTCTAAGCACATCCGCACGTTCTAAGCACATGCGATCTTCTTCGTAGCGGGCATCCGGAGCGGCACCTACGCTCGGCAGGGTTCCGTCCTCCACACGAGTCCACCGCATGACGCTCTCCCGCCTTCCCACCCGCCGCCAGGCGCTGCAGATCGCCGGCACGGCCGCCGCCACGCTTGCCGTGCCCGCGCTGCGCGCCCAGACCCCGCGCACCATCCGCATCGGCTACCAGAAGTTCAACACGCTCAACATCCTCAAGGGCACGGGCCAGCTCGAGAAGGCGCTCGCGGCCCAGGGTGCCAAGGTGGAATGGCACGAGTTCCTGGGCGGCGGCCAGCTCTCGGAGGCGCTGGCCGCCGGTGCCATCGATTTCGGCCATGCCTCCGACGGCATTGGCGTGTTCCAGCAGGCCAGCAACAAGGGCCTGGCCTACCTCGCGGCCGAGAGCCCCTACCCGCGCGGCGTGGGCTTCCTCGTGCCGGCCGATGCGCCGTTCAAGACCGTGGCCGACCTCAAGGGCCAGCGCGTGGCCACGGGCCGCGGCTACAACAGCCAGTACATCCTGATCCGCGCGCTCGAGGCCGCCGGCCTGCGCTACGAGGATGTGGAGGCGGTCTACATCGTCACGGCCTCGGACACCGTGGCCGCGCTGCAGTCGGGCAGCGTGGCCGCCATCGGCCTGTGGGACCCCTTCCTGGCCGGCGCCCAGGTGGCGACCGGCGCGCGGCTGCTGTTCGACGGCACGGGCCTGTCGGCCAACCGCACCTACCACTTCGCCAGGCCCGAGGTGGCGCGCGCGCAGCAGCACCTGCTGCGCACGGTGTTCGCCGAGCTGCGCAAGGCCAACAGCTGGTCGCAGGCCAACCCCAAGGAGGTGGTGGCCCTGCTTTCACCGCAGCTCAAGGTCGATCCGCAGGTGCTGGCGCTGGCGACCGAGCGGCGCGCGTACGGCGTCGTGCCTTTGAGCGACGCGATCGCGCAGGACCAGCAGCTGCTGGCCGACGCCTTCGCCAAGATCAAGCTGATCCCCAAGCCCGTGCAGGTCAGGGACGCGTTCCTGGATCTGGGGATCGTTTGAGCTGAGCACATGAGCGCCGCGCCGGGCCACCCCAGCAAGCGCGCACCGCAGGCGACGCCGAAGGGGCGCCAGTGAGCGCCGCCGGGCCGCCCCAAGGCGCGGAGCCCTACGACGTGGCCGTGGTCGGGCTGGGCGCACTGGGCAGCGCCATCGTGCGCCCGCTGGCCCAGCGCGGCGCGCGCGTGCTGGGCCTGGAGCGGCGGCTGCCGGACGCCGACAACGCCGCCCCACCCGACGGCCTGCGCGCCACGCGGCTGGCCATCGGCGAAGGCGAGGCCTACGTGCCGCTGGTGCGGCGCTCGCACGCGATCTGGCGCGAGCTGGAACGCCAGACCGGCCAGCCGCTGTACCAGGTCACGGGCAGCCTCGTGCTGGGCAGCGAGCGCAGCCGCCGCACGCGCCAGGGCAGGAGCGACTTCCTGCACCGCAGCATCGCGAGCGCGCAAGGCCATGGCATCGCGCACGCACTGCTGGACGCGCGCGAGATCCGGCGCCGCTTTCCGACCTTCGCGCTGCAGGGCGACGAGATCGGCTTGTGGGAGCCCGACGCCGGCCTGCTGCGGCCCCGCGCAGGCATCGCGGCCCAGCTCGCCGTGGCGCGCGCGAGCGGCGCACGGCTGCGCCTGGGCGAGACCGTGCTGGGCCTGGAGCCGCGCGGCGACGGCAGCATCACGCTGACCACCGACAGGGGCCGCTACTGCGCGCGCCAGGTGGTTTTGGCGGCCGGTGCCGCGCTGCCGGAACTGCTGCAAAGCCAGGGCAGCAGCCTGTGGGCGGCCTGGCAGGCGGCTTTCAGTGCAGAGCGGGTGGACACGCACTGGCTCGCCGTGCCGCCCGCGGCCGCGCCGGCCTTCGCGCCCGACCGCTTCCCGGTCTTCGTCTGGACGCACGGCGAGACCGGCGAGGACTGCTTGCACGGCGTGCCATCGACCGTCGGTGCACAGCCGGCGCTGCGGATCACGGCGGGGCACGGCGCGGCGGTCTCCCACGCGGCGCAGGACGCAGCCGCCCTGCTCGCCGCGCGCTTGCCGCAGCTGGACCCGCGGCCACTGCACCAGTGCAAGCGCACGCGGCTGGTGCCGCGCGGGCGCGACTTCGTGGTCGACCGGCTCGACGCCGGCCTGCCGGTCTGGGTGGCCTCGGTCCACGCGGAGCATGGCTTCAAGTACGCGCCCGGCCTGGGCGAGGCCATCGCGCTGAAGCTGCTGGACGTGGGCACGGGCCAGCTGCTGGCCGCGTTCGGCCGGCAGCCGGCCGCGCCGGTTCAGACGGCGTCGAACCGGTAGCTGGAGACCGACAGGCCGCCCACGAACGCGCTCTCGTGGTAGACACGCACGGCCGCATCGCCTTCTGCCGCGCCGACCGCGACCATGAGCGGGATCAGATGCTCTTCGCGCGGGTGCGCGATGCGCGCGGCGGGCGCCTGCTCCCAGGCGACGAGTGCCTGGCTGCGCTGCGCGCCAGGGCGGGCCAGCGCGTCGGCCAGCCAGTCGTCGAAGGCCTTGGACGGCGCGGCGGCCTGCGGGCCGAAGGCACGCAGGTTGTGGTAGCTCAGCCCGCTGCCCACGATCAGCACATCCTCGTCGCGCAGCGGCGCCAGCGCCCGGCCCAGCGCGAGGTGCTCGGCCGGGTCCAGGCCGCGCTTGAGCGAGAGCTGCAGCACCGGCACGTCGGCCGCGGGGTAGATGGCCTGCATGGGCGAGAACATGCCGTGGTCGTAGCCGCGTTCGTTGTCCACGGCAACCGGCAGGCCGGCGGCCTGCAGCAGCGCCTGCACGCGCTGCGCGACGGCCGGTGCGCCCGGCGAGCGGTAGTGCACCTGGTAGGTGTGCTGCGGAAAGCCGCCGTAGTCGTAAATCATGCCGGGCTGGGCCGTGGCCTGCACCGTGAAGGCGGGCGCCTCCCAGTGCGCCGAGACCATCAGCACCGCAGCGGGCTTGCGGCCGATCTGGCGCGGCATGTCGGCCAGCGCGGCCTCCAGCTGCGCGTAGGTGTCGCCCATCTCGGCCTTCATCCAGGGCCAGGGGCCGCCGCCGTGGGAGATGAAGTAGGTGGGCAGGCGGGTGGAGGCGGCGGTGGTCATGGCAGAGGAGGCGTCGGTCGAGGGCATGGCAGTAGATCAGGGTTGGGCGCCCGAACGCAAGCCGGGAGCGCTGCGGGGCACGGGGGGCGCCGCGGCGGGCTGCGCAGCGGCTCAGGACGTCGGCAGCACGTCGAGCAACAGCCGTGCCTGCGGCATGACGCCCGTCGCCGACCGCTGCAGCCCCTGCAGCAGGCGTTCGAGCACGGGCGCTGTGGGCTGGATCGGGCCGCAGAACAGGGGCTCGCCGCGCTGCGCGATCAGCAGCACCGGAAAGGTCTCGATGTCCAGGATGTCGAGCACGGCCTCGTGCGCGTCCACGTCGACCCAGATGAAGCGGTCCTCTGGATGTGCAGCGGCCAGCGCGTCGAAGCGTGCCCGCCATTCGCGGCACACGCCGCACCATTCGGCGCACAGGCAGTAGACGGTGCGCCCTGGGGCGCTGTGGACGGGGGCGGCGGAGGCGGCGGTCGGCATGGCCGCCATCATGCCAAACCTGGCTGTGGCGGGTCGGGCCCGGTCCCGGCCGCAGCGCGCGATGTCATCACACAACGAGGCGGCAAGCGCCTTGGCGACAGGTCGCTTCTCTCCCGAAGCATCCTGCATGTTGTCGTACAACAAGGCACAATGCGCGGTTCCGCTTCCATCTTCTTTCCATGACGGCCTCTGCTTCGCTGCCCCACCCCTCCGCGCTGACCGACCGCAAGGCCGTCTTTCTGCTCGCCACCTTCTGCTGCCTGCTCTGGGGCAGCTCCTACCCGGCCATCAAGGGCGGCTACGCGCTGTTCGGCATCGCGGCCGACGACATCCCGACCAAGCTGGTGTTCGCGGGTTGGCGCTTCGCGCTGGCCGGCGCGCTGCTGCTGGGCTGGGCGGCGGCCAGCGGCAAGCGCGTGGGCGGCTGGCCGGCACGCACGCTGGGCCAGTTCACGCTGCTGGGTCTGGTGCAGACCACGCTGCAGTATGTGTTCTTCTACATCGGGCTGGCCCACACCACGGGCGTCAAGAGTTCGATCATGAACGCCACCGGCACCTTCTTCAGCGTGCTGCTGGCCCACTGGCTCTACCACAACGACCGGCTCAGCTACGGCAAGGCCATCGGCTGCATGGTCGGCTTCGTGGGCGTGATGGTGGTCAACCTGGGCGGCAGCGCGGACGGCCTGGACAGCCTGCTGGCGCTGGACTTCACGCTGCTGGGCGAGGGCTTCGTCGTGATCGCGGCCGCCGTGCTGGCCGGCGCCAGCATCTATGGCAAGCGCATCTCGCAGGGCATCGACCCCGTGGTCATGACCGGCTGGCAGCTGGCCATCGGCGGCGCCGCGCTGCTGGTGCTGGGCTACGGCCTGGGTGGGCGGCTGGAACAGTTCACGCTGGCATCGACCGCGCTGCTGGCCTACCTCGTGCTGCTGTCCTCACTGGCGATCTCGATCTGGAGCCTGCTGCTCAAGCACAACCGCGTGAGCCTCGTGACCGCCTTCAACTTCATGGTGCCCGTGTTCGGCACCCTGCTCTCGGCGCTGTTCCTGGACGAGGCCCTGCTGCAATGGCGCTATGCGATCGCACTGGTGCTGGTCTGTGCCGGCATCTGGCTCGTGACCCAGGACCCAGGCGAGCGCCCCCGGCATTAAGTCACGTGCGCGGCCGATTCCTGCGGCTTTGTGGAGCCAGCCCCCACAGCGGGCATTGCAAGCCGTTGATTTCAAACGGATCACCGTGTTGCCGCGGGACAACCCTTCCACAATCTCTCCACACTCCCTAAAGGCAGTTCGTGCAACATGAAGTTACACAACAGGGGTGTAACGTGAAGTCCGGTACCGAGCCAAAGCCAAACACAGCTTGCCTGACGCAAGCGCGGTCGATGCGCACGCCACAGGGGACGGCCCGCCAAGGCCATGTCTGGCCGGCATCCTGGGGTGGTCAGCCGCCGACGGCGGCAACGTTTGCCGCAGCCGGCACAGGCGCAAGTCTGGGGAGAGCAGCATGAAACCATGGATTGAACGGGCACTGGTCTTGTCCATCGTGGTGATCACGGCACTGTGTTGCGCCTTCGCATTCGGGCTGATGGAGCGCGTGG
>DATKFT010000355.1:0-4996 GCA_035544335.1 Pseudorhodoferax sp. | reverse complement strand
GGCCAGCGCGCACGCCGTCGACGATGCGCGTGCGCAGTGCGTCGAAGTCGGTCCAGTCGCAGACGTGCAGGCGCTCGAAGAAGAGAAGCCCCAGCGCATAGTCGGCATCGGGCTTGACCTGCACCAGCCGCTCGAACATCGCAATGGCCTGGGCGCTCTGCTTGAACTCGGTCAAGAGGATGCCGCAGTTGCCCAGGGCCGAGGGATGGTCGGGCGCGAAGCGCAGGATCTGGTTGAAGCGTTCCAGCGCCTCGTGGTGGCGGTACATGGCGCGCAGCAGCGCGCCGCTGTTGAGCAGCACGTCGACGAAGTCGGGCTGCAGCGCCAGCGCGCGGTCGTAGGCGGCCAGCGCCTCGTCGTTGCGGCCCAGGCCCTGCAGCACGGTGCCGTGCAAGTGGTGCAGCGGCGCGAAGCCGGGCGTGGTGGCCACACCGGTCTCGCAGCGCTGCAGGGCCGCGGCCGCGTCGCCGGCCTGCCAGGCGATCAGGCCCAGGGAGTAGTGGGCCGGGCCGTTGTCGGGGGCGGCGGCCAGCACGGCGTGGAACTGCGCGGCGGCCTCAAGGGTGTGGCCACTGCCTTGCAGCTCGATGGCGCGCACCAGGGTGTCTGAAATGGACATGCGTGGTTGTTGGATGTTCAGGTGCCGGCGCGCGTGCCCCCGCCCAGCGCCTTGTAGAGCTGGGCCGAGGCATCGAGCTGGGCGCGGCGCAGTTCGATGGCGGTCTGCTGCACGCTGACCAGGTCGCGCTGGGCGTCCAGCACCTCGAGGTAGCCGACCATGCCGCCGGCATAGCGGGCCTGGGCGATCTCGAGCCGGCGCTGTTGCGCGCGCTGGTTGGCGGCGATGGCCTGCAACTGCTGCACCAGCGTGCGCTGGGCCGAGAGCTGGTCGGCGACCTCGCGGAAGGCGATCTGGATGGTCTTTTCGTATTCGGCGACGGCGATGCGTTTGCGGGCTGCGGCGATGTCGGCCTGGGCGTCCAGGCGGCCGCCGTCGAACAGCGGGAAACTCAGCGCGGACTGGAAGTTCCACGCGCCGCCGCTGAACAGCGTGGCCAGCGCGGGGCTGGCGAAGCCCAGGCCGGCTGTCAGCATGATCTTGGGAAAGAACGCGGCGCGCGCGGCGCCCACGTTGGCATGCGAGGCGGCCAGGCGCTGCTCGGCGGCCAGCACGTCGGGCCGCAGCAGCAGCACCTCGCCGGGCAGGCCGGCTGCCAGCGATTGGCCCAGGGCCTGGGTGGCGAGCGTGTCACCGGGCGGCAGCGTGGTGGGCGCTTCGCCGACCAGGAACTGCAGGCGGCTGGCCGCCAGCGCCTGTTGGTGCGTGGCGGCGAACAGGGTGCCGCGCGCGGTCTCCAGTGCGCCGGTGGCCTGCTGCACGTCGTAGTCCTGGACGGCGCCGATCTGTTGGCCGCGCGTGAGCAGGTCCAGCGATTCCTCGCGCAGCGCCAGGCTGGCGCGTGCGAGCGCCAGGGCCTCGTCCTGCTGCAGCAGTGCGAAATAGGCGCTGGCCACATCGGACACCAGCGACAGCTGCAGCGCGCGCTGCGCCTCTTCGGTGGCCAGGTAGCTCGCGCGTGCGGACTCGGACAGCCGGGCCAGCCGGCCCCAGAAATCGAGTTCGAACGAGACCGTGGAGACGGCCAGGTCGTAGCGGTCGGCGTTGGACTGCGCGTCGATGCCACTCAGTGCGGGCGGCGAGCGCTGGATCGCGGCCTGCGCGCCCAGGTTCACGCCTGGCAGGCGGTCGGCGCGTGTGATGCCGTACTGCGCGCGCGCCTCCTGCACGCGCGCGGCGGCGATGTGCAGGTCGCGGTTGTGTTCCAGCGCGGCGGCGATCAGGGCCTGCAGCCGCGGGTCGGGGAAGTAGGCGCGCCAGTGGATGCGGGTGGCATCCTGGCCGGCGTCCGTCCATTGGCCGGGCCAGGCCACCGGTACCGGTGCCAGCGGACGCTGCAGCGGCGCCTGTTGTGCGCAGCCGGCCAGCATGAGCAGGATGCACAGAACGGTGGGCAGGGCAGTGCGTGGCGGGCGGTGGAGCATGGCGGCTGGGCAGTCTAGTGCCGGCCCGGGCCGCCTGGAGGGCTGAGGCCTGCCTTCTGTCGCTCAGGCGAGCGGTTTGAGCAGGACCACGAGCGCGCCGGCCCCGCCCTCGTCGGCGCGCGCCTGCACGAAAGCCAGCACTTCCTGTTTCTGGACCAGCCAGGACTGGACCTTGGACTTGAGCACGGGCACGCGGCCGGGCGAGCCCAGGCCCTTGCCGTGCACCACGCGCAGGCAGCGCAGGCCCTGGCGGTGCGCCTCGCGGATGAAGCCAGACAAGGCCTCGCGCGCGTCCTCGCGGCGCAACCCGTGCAGATCGATCTCGCGCTGCAGACTCCATTCGCCCTTGCGCAGCCGGCGCGTGACGTCCAGGCCGATGCCGGGCCGGCGAAAGCTCAGGGCGTCGTCCACGTCCAGCAGGGTGGTGGCGTCGAACTCGTCGCTGAGGCTTTCCTTGAGCACGCGCTGCTCGTCGAGCTGCTGTTGCACGGGCAGCGGTGCGGGCGGCTCGGGCGCGAGCCGCACGCGCGGTGGCTGGCGCAGCGGCTGCACGGGTCCGGCCGCACGCGCGAACAGGTGGCGCTCGGCGTCGGCGCGGCGCAGGGCTTCATGCCGTGCCGCTTCTTGCGCCGCGGCCAGGCGTTGCTGCTCGGCCAGATGGCGGCGCATGGGCCCCAGGTCCTGGAGCGAGTGCGCCTTCACAGCAACCCCCGTTCGGCCAGCGACAGCGCCTGCCCGGGCGCCACGACCACATGGTCGAGCACGCGCACGTCCACGAGCGCCAGCGCGGCCTTGAGCTGCTGCGTGAGCAGCTCGTCGGCGCGCGAGGGTTCGGCATTGCCGCTGGGGTGGTTGTGGGCCAGCACCACGGCCGCCGCGTGGTGGGCCAGCGCACGCACGACCACCTCGCGGGGGTAGACGCTGGCCTGCGACAGCGAGCCGCGGAACATCTCTTCCAGCGCGAGCAGGCGGTGCTGGCTGTCCAGGAACAGCACCGCGAACACCTCGTGCGGCCGGCCGGCGAGCTGCAGCTGCAGGTAGTCCTTGACCTGCTGCGGCGCCGTGAACAGCGGGCGCGCGCGCAATTGCTCGGCCAACGCGCGGCGCGCGAGTTCCAGCACGGCGACGAGTTCGGCGCGCTTGGCCGGGCCCAGGCCCTTGATGCGGGCCAGGTCGACCGCACTGGCGTGCAGCAGGCCTGCCAGTCCACCAAAGCCCTGTGGCGGCGCCGCCAGCAGTTCGGCCGCCATGTGCAGCACGCTCTTGCCCTGGATGCCGGTGCGCAGCAGCAGGGCCAGCAACTCGGCATCGGCCAGCGCCTGTGGCCCGCGTGCCAGCAGCTTTTCGCGCGGCTGGGCATCGATGGGAAGGTCTTTCAGCGCCATGGCTCGGACCCGGCGGGCCGGGTTTTTACAATGGCGCCAGTTTATCGAGAGCTTCCATGACCCCAGACTCCGCTGCACCCGTGGTGCGCCAAGGTTCCTTCCTGACGCTGCACTACCGGCTGGCCGGCCCGGGCGGCGACATCATCAACACCTTCGGCGGCAAGCCGGCCACGCTGTCGCTGGGCGCGGGCGAGCTGTCGCCCGCGGTCGAAGAGCGGCTGCTCGGCCTGGCCGAGGGCGTGCATACGCAGTTCGAGCTGCCGGCGGGCGCGGCCTTCGGCGAGCGCAATCCCGAGATGCAGCAGTGGGTCGCGCGCGGCCTGCTGGCCAAGCTCGGCGACCCGACCGAGCAGTACAGCGTCGGCGATGTGGTGCAGTTCCCCACACCGGACGGCACGGGCAGCTATGCCGGCGCCGTGATCGGCCTGAAGGACACGGCCGTGCACTTCGACTTCAACCATCCGCTGGCCGGCCAACCCGTGACCTTCGAGGTCCAGCTCATCGGAGTGCTCTGATGGACAACCAGGCCCCCGCGCGCATCGATCCGCTTGCCGCTGCTCCTCAGACGGGCGTGTCGGCGCCGACCGCCGTGAACGAGATCGTGCTGGCCGAGCCGCGCGGCTTTTGCGCCGGCGTGGACCGTGCGATCGAGATCGTCGAGCGCGCGCTGGCCAAGTTCGGCGCGCCGATCTATGTGCGCCACGAGATCGTGCACAACACCTATGTGGTCAACGACCTCAAGGCACGCGGTGCGATCTTCATCGAGGAACTCGACGAGGTGCCGCCGGACGCCACGCTGGTGTTCTCGGCCCACGGTGTCAGCAAGGAGGTGCAGCACGAGGCCGAGCGGCGCGGCTTTCGCATCTTCGACGCGACCTGCCCGCTCGTGACCAAGGTGCACGTGGAGGTGGCCAAGCTGTACAAGGAAGGCTACGAATTCATCATGATCGGCCACAAGGGGCATCCCGAGGTCGAGGGCACCATGGGCCAGCTCGAGAGCGGCATCCATCTGGTCGAGGACGTGCAGGACGTGGCGCGCGTGCAGCCCGGCCAGAGCGAGCGGCTGGCCGTGGTCACGCAGACCACGCTGTCGGTGGACGACGCGGCCGAGATCGCGGCCGCGGTGCGCGCGCGCTTCCCGCAGGTGCGCGAGCCCAAGCAGCAGGACATCTGCTATGCCACGCAGAACCGGCAGGACGCGGTCAAGGTGCTGAGCCCGCAGGTCGACATCCTGATCGTGGTGGGCAGCCCCACGAGCTCCAACAGCAACCGGCTGCGCGAGCTCGCGAAGAAGCTGGGCACGGAGAGCTACATGGTCGACAGCGCCGACGAGCTGCGGCCCGAGTGGTTCGAGGGCCGTCCGCGCGTGGGCCTGACGGCCGGCGCCTCGGCGCCGGACGTGCTGGTCCAGCAGGTCATCGAGCGCCTGCGCGCGCTCGGCGCACAGGCGGTCCGCAAGATGGATGGCATCCAGGAAACCGTGAAGTTTCCGCTGCCCAAGGGTCTCAAGCTCGACGCTTAGCCCGGCGCTCCGCGCCCTCCGTTTTCCAAGAGGGCGCGGCTGGACG
>DATKFT010000354.1:0-1878 GCA_035544335.1 Pseudorhodoferax sp. | reverse complement strand
CAGGCCTGTTGGCACAGACGCCGGCCCGGCCGCTGCGCCCGGGCCGCGCGGCCCCGTTCTGTATGGTTTGGTCGCCGCCGCCATGGGCCCTGCATCCGCTGGGAAATCCGCTCGGGGAGAACGCGTTGCACGCGAACAATCGCGCCGTCATTTCGAGGGCGACGCGGCGGGCCGGCTGCGCTCTCGGCGGACTCTGGACGGCCAGCCGCCGGGCGCGGACCACGGCGCCGACGTGGAGGCCGAGGGCCATGGCGTCATCGACGCCCCGCGCCGTACCAGCGCGTGCGCCAGGGCGGCGCAGTGAAGGCCCGCACGGTGGAGATCCGCTTCCTCGACGCCGGCGCGCGCGGCGACGCGTTCACGTTCGGCTGAGCTTCACCAACCGCCATCGCCATCGCGCCGGTGCGCTGCGAAGCGGTCCATCAGGAAGTCGACGAGCGCGCGCGTCCTGGCCGACAGATGGCTGCGCGTGGCGAACACCGCGTGGATGTCGGCCGGCGGCAGCTGCCAGTCCGCCAGCACGGGCCGCAGCCGGCCCGAGCGCAGCAGCGGCGCGACCTCCCAGAGCGAGCGCACCAGGATGCCGTGGCCGTCCAGCGCCCAGCCCAGCACGCTCTCGCCGTCGTTGGCCGCGAGCGGGCCGCGCACCTTGACCTTCTCGGTGCGCCCGCCCGCGTGCAGCTGCCAGGTGCCGAAGGTCTCGTCGTGCTCGCGGATGAACAGACAGGCATGGCCGGCCAGCTCGCGCGGATGCGCGGGCTGGCCCGCCGCACGCAGGTAGGCGGCCGAGGCGCACAGCACGCGCCGGTTGTGCGCGAGCAGCCGCGCCGTCAGGTTGGAATCGGGCAGCTCGCCGAGCCGGATCTGCAGGTCCAGGCCCTGGCCGACCAGGTCCACGGGCCGGTCCGTCAGCTGCAGCTGCAGCTCGACCGCGGGGTATTGCCGCGCGAAGCCCGACAGCGCGGGCGCGATGTGCTTGCGGCCAAAGCCCAGCGTGGCGGCCACGCGCAGCAGCCCGCTGGGTTGCTCGCCGCTGCCCGAGACCGCGCGCTCCAGCGCCTCCAGCTCGGCCAGCACGCGCGTGCCCTCGACCAGGTAGAGCTCGCCCTCGGGCGTGAGCCCGATGCGCCGCGTGGTCCGCTGCAGCAGCCGCACGCCGAGCCGGCGCTCGATCGCGGCCAGCCGCTTGCTGACCGCGGCCGGCGTGATGCCCAGCTCCTGTGCGGCGCGCGTGAAGTTGCCGGCCTTGGCCAGCTGCGCGAAGAAGGCGAGGTCGGTGACGGCGCGCATTGCTGAGTTTCAACTCATGAATCCTGTGACCAAGACCAGCATTGTGATGCCAATGCTCAGCACTACGATGCCATCCAGCCCTTCCAAGGACACACGATGGCCCCGCGCACCCTGTACCGCAAGCTGGTCGACAGCCACACCGTGGCCGCGCTCGACGACGAGAACATCCTGCTGTTCTGCGACCTGCACCTCATGAACGAGTACACGAGCCCGCAGGCCTTTGCCGGGCTGGCCGAGCAGGGCCGCGGCGTGGCCCTGCCGGGCCAGAACCTGGCCGTCGTGAGCCACATCATCCCCACGCACCCGGACAAGGTCCGCGTGATCGCCGACGCCGCCTCGGCGCTGCAGGCCAGCAACCTGCACCGCAACTGCACGCGCCTCGGCATCGCGCTGTTCGACACCAACGATGCGCTGCAGGGCATCGAACACGTCATCGCGCCCGAGCACGGCATGGTGCGGCCCGGCATGGTCGTCATCTGCGGCGACAGCCACACCACGACCTATGGCGCGCTCGGCGCTTTGGGCTTCGGCATCGGCACGACCGAGGTCGAGCACGTGCTGGCCACGCAGACCCTGGCCTACCGCGTC
>DATKFT010000353.1:0-2775 GCA_035544335.1 Pseudorhodoferax sp. | reverse complement strand
GGACAGCGTGTTGCCGCGCGCCGACGTGCTGGTGCTGGCTTGCCCGCTGGACGAGGGCACGCGCGGCCTGATCGGCGCGCAGCAGTTCGCGCTGCTGCCGGCCGGCGCGCTGCTCGTCAACGTGGCGCGCGCCGAGGTCGTCGTAGAAGAGGCGCTGTACGAGGCGCTCACGACCCGGCGCCTGGCCCGCGCCGCGCTCGACGTCTGGTACCAGTACCCCAAGAAGGGCCAGCCGCCCGTCGCGCCCTCGCGCTTCCCGCTCCACGCACTGCCCAACGTGCGCGCCACACCGCACATCTCGGCCATCACGCCGGCGCTGCTGGCGCGGCGCTACGGCTTCATGGCCGACAACATCGCGCGGCTGCAGCAGGGCCAGCCGCTGCGCAATGTGATCCACCCTGCGCGCTGACACCACCCACACCACAGGAGACAAGCATGGCATCGAAGAAGAACCACCCCCTTTCCCGCCGCGTGCTCGGCATCGCGGCCACGGCGCTGCTGGCCGGCGCCGTGTTACCCGGCCACGCGCAGGACGCCGCGGCGAGCTACCCGAACAAGGCCATCCGCATCATCGTGCCCAACCCGCCTGGCGGCACCTCCGACGTGCTGGCGCGCCTGATCGGCAAGGAACTCGGCGAGACACTCAAGCAGCCCGTGATCGTGGAGAACAAGGCGGGTGGCAACGGCCACATCGGTGCGAGCTTCGTGGCCAAGTCCGTGCCCGACGGCTACACGCTGCTGCTCATGGACATGAGCAACGCCACCATCGGCCCCAGCGTGGCCCAGCTCAACTACAACCCGCTCAAGGAGCTGACGCCTGTCACCATGCCGGCCTACTCGCCGCACCTGCTGGTGGTGCGCCAGGACCTGCCCGTCAAGAACATCGACGAGCTGGCGGCCTACGCCAAGAAGTCGGGCCAGCCCATCAGTTTCGGCACGCCGCTGGCCTCCATCAGCCAGCTGGCCGGCATCCTGCTCGCGCAGGACCTGGGTTTCCAGTTCAACGTGATCGGCTACAAGGGCGGCGCCCAGGCGCTCGCGGACCTGGCCGGCGGCCAGATCGACTCGGCCATGGCCAGCGTGCTGGCCACCAATCCGCTGGTGCAGGGCGGCAAGATCAAGGCCATCGCCGTGACCAGCGCCAAACCCTTTGCGGCCACGCCGGGCGTGTCCACCGTGGCCGCGCAGATCCCGGACTTCGTGACGGGCTCCTGGCAGGGCCTGCTGGCGCCCGCCGGCACACCGCCCGCGGTGCTCGACAAGCTGCAGGCCACGGTCAAGCAGATCGTGGCGCGGCCCGATGTGGCCAAGCGGCTGGCCGAGCTGGGCTCGGAGCCCTCGGACATGACGCGCCAGCAGATGGCCGCCTGGATGCAGGCCGAGACTGTGCGCTGGGGCAAGGTGGTCAAGGAGCACAACATCAAGGCGGAGTAGGGCGCGCCCGGCCGGCATGCGCCGGCGCCAACCCATGCCATGCCCATGCATGGGTACGATGGATGGGCCCATGCCACCGGTCGCCCACCTGGTTTCAACGCCGCCGCGCCCGCTGTCGCGCGGGCCCTGATCGGCTGCGTGCTGCTCGTCGACGGCGTCGGCGGGCGCATCGTGGAGACCGAGGCCTACGACGCCAGCGAGCCGGCCTCGCATGGCCACCGTGGTCCTTCCGCGCGCAACGCGAGCCTGTTCGGGCCGCCCGGCCACGCCTACGTGTACCGCTCCTACGGCATCCACTGGTGCCTGAATCTTGTCTGCCGCGAGGCGGGCCATGCCGCCGGGGTGTTGATCCGCGCGCTGGAGCCCACCCAGGGCCTGGACGTGATGCGTGAGCGCCGCGGCCCCGTCGTCGATCGGCTCTTGTGTGCGGGCCCCGGGCGCGTGGGTCAGGCGCTGGGCATCACGCGCGCGCTCGACGGCTGGCCGCTGGACCGCGCCCCGTTCGAACTGTGGCCCGCATCCATGCCGGCCGAGGTGGTGGTCGGCCTGCGCATCGGCATCTCCAAGGCGCAGGAGCTGCCCTGGCGTTTCGGGCTGCGCGGTTCGCGCTGCGTGAGCCGCCGGTTCGCGTGAGCCGCACGCGGGCCGCGGCAGGCATCGGAACCCGCCAGGCGGGCATGCCCCGCAGCGGTCCTGCTCAGTCCAGCTTGGCGCCGGACACCTTGACGAGCTTCTCCCAGATCGGCGCGTCCTTCTTGTAGGCCGCCTCGAACTCGGCGGGCGTGCCGGCCACGGTCGCGAAGCCCAGCGCCGCGACCTTCTCGCGCATCTCGGGCGCCTGGAAGATCGCGTGCACTTCCGTGGCCATGCGTTGCACGATCTCGGTGGGCGTCTTGGCCGGCGCGGCCATGCCGACCCAGCCGCAGACGCGGTAGGCGTCGTCGTTCATGCCCTGCTCGGCCAGCGTGGGCACGCCCGGCAGCGCGGCCATGCGCTGGTCGCCGGTCACGCCGATGACCTTGAGCTTGCCGGCCTCGATGTGCTGCTTGGTGTTCTGCGCACTCGAGAACGCCAGCTGGATCTGGCCGCCCAGCAGGTCCTGCACCATGGGCGCCTCGCCCTTGTAGGCCACGTGGGCCATGTCGGCGTCCAGCTGCTGGCTCATGTAGGCGCCGGCCAGGTGCGCGTACGAGCCCTGGCCGTACGAGCCATACGACAGCTTGCCCTTGTGCGCCTGGATGTACCTGCGCAGTTCGGCCGCGTTGCTGGCCTGCACGCTGGGGTGCACCACGAGCGTGACCGGCGCGATGGCCAGCTGCGAGACCAGCGCCAGGTCCTTCT
>DATKFT010000352.1:0-7156 GCA_035544335.1 Pseudorhodoferax sp. | reverse complement strand
CCCAGCGCGGTGGCCTCGTGCATGAACAGCGCGAAGGCGATCTGCTGCAGGCGGCGGATGGCATGGCCCGGCATGGCGTCCAGGTCGACGCTGGGGTCCGGTGCGGCAGCCTGCGTGGCCGCGGTCTTGGTCATGGTGGGTCCTTGCGCATGCCGGGCATTCTCTCATTGCACAAATAATGTGTATGCTGATAATATTTGTACTTTCTATTCGGCGTGAGCGACAGGAGAGACAAGCGATGCAATTCCATCTGAACGGCTTTCGGCCCGGCGACCCGCGCGTCGCCGAGGCATCGGCCGCCACGCCGCCGCGCACGGATGCGCTGCCGGCGCAGGTCGATGTGCTGATCGTGGGCTGCGGGCCGGCCGGCCTCACGCTGGCAGCGCAGCTCGCCGCGTTCGGCGACATCCAGACCTGCATCGTCGAATCCAAGGACGGCCCGCTGCAGCTGGGCCAGGCCGATGGCATCGCCTGCCGCACGATGGAGATGTTCGAGGCCTTCGGCTTCAGCGAGCGCGTGGTCCAGGAGGCCTGCTGGATCAACGAGGTGACGTTCTGGAAGCCGGATGCGCAGGCCGGGCGCATCGTGCGCCACGGCCGTGTGCAGGACACGCAGGACGGCTGGTCGGAGTTCCCGCATGTGGTGCTGAACCAGGCGCGCGTGCACGATTTCTACCTGGAACGCATGCGCCAGGGCCCGGCCCGCATGGAGCCGTACTACGCGCGCAGCGTGGTCGACGTGCGCGTGGACCCGCAGGCGGCCGACCATCCCGTGACGGTGCGCCTGGAGCGCCTGGACGCGGGCCATGCCGGCCAGCACGAGACGGTGCGCGCACGCTACGTGGTGGGCTGCGACGGCGCGCGCAGCGCGGTGCGCAGGGCCATCGGCCGCCAGCTCGTGGGCGACTCGGCCAACCAGGCCTGGGGCGTCATGGACCTGCTGGCCGTGACCGACTTTCCGGACATCCGCTACAAGTGCGCGGTCCAGTCCGAACACGGCAACCTGCTCGTGATCCCGCGCGAGGGCGGCCATTTGGTGCGCCTGTACGTGGAGATGGACAAGCTCGGCGAGGACGAGCGCGTGGCCGCGCGCGGCATCACGCTGGAGCGCCTGGTCGACGCGGCGCGGCGCATCCTGCACCCCTACCGGCTGGAGGTCAAGGACGTGCCCTGGTGGTCGGTCTACGAGATCGGCCAGCGCATCTGCGACCGCTACGACGATGCGCCCGATGCCGCAGCGGAGCCGCGCGAGCCGCGCGTGTTCATCGCGGGCGACGCCTGCCACACCCACAGTCCCAAGGCCGGCCAGGGCATGAACGTGTCCATGCAGGACAGCTTCAACCTGGGCTGGAAGCTCGCGGCCGTGCTGCGCGGCCACAGCGACGCCGGCCTGCTGCACACCTACTCGCAGGAGCGCCAGGTCGTCGCGCAGGAGCTCATCGACTTCGACCGGGACTGGGCCAAGATGTTCAGCGACCGGCCCAAGCAGGGCGAAGGCGAGGGCGCACAGGGCGTGGATCCCAAGGCCTTCCAGCGCTACTTCGAGCAGCATGGCCGCTTCACGGCCGGCCTGGGCACGCACTACCCGCCATCCCTGGTGTGCGGCGATGCCACGCACCAGGCGCTGGCCAGCGGCTTCGTGGTCGGCACGCGCTTCCATTCCGCGCCCGTGGTGCGCATCACCGACGCGCGTCCGCTGCAACTGGGCCATGTGGCGCGGGCCGACGGCCGCTGGCGCCTGTACGCCTTCGCGGGCGCGAACGACCCTGTGGACCCGGACTCGGGCGTGCGTGCGCTGTGCCGCTTCCTCGCGCAATCGCCGGATTCGCCCGTGCGCCGGTACACGCCCGCGGAGCAGGACGTCGACGCGGTCTTCGACCTGCGCGCCATCTTCCAGCAGCACCACAGCGACCTGGCCATCGAGTCCATGCCCGCGCTGCTGCTGCCGCCCAAGGGGCGCCACGGCCTGCTGGACTACGAGAAGGTCTTCGCGCCGGACCTCAAGGATGGACCCGACATCTTCACGCTGCGCGGCATCGACCGCGCGCGCGGTGCGCTGGTCGTGGTCCGCCCCGACCAGTACATCGCGCAGGTGCTGCCGCTGGATGCCTACCAGGCGCTCGTGGACTTCTTCGCGGGCTTCATGCGGCCGCAGACGCCGACGCAGCAGGCCGCTGCGGCGACCGCGCCCTGAGTCCGAAGGCGCGCGGCCCGGTGCCCGCCCGCGGGCGCGGCTAGGGCTGCTGCGGCAGCGCTTCGAGCAGGGAGGCGGCCAGGTCCAGGTCGAACAGCCCCAGCGCCGATTCGAGCTGCTGCGACCGCCGCACGAGGCCGCGGCTGCGCAGGCCGTGCAGCAGCGTGGGCAGGTCGGCGTCGCCGCGATCGCCGTTGCGCCAGGCGATGATGGTCGAGCGCAGCAGGTCGTACCAGGCCTGCTCGGCGGCCCCTGGTGCCGTGCCCAGCAGCGCCTGCAGTTCCGAGTCCAGCGGCGTGTCGTCCTCGACCGGCAGCGCCTCGCCGGCGCCAGGCTGTTCCGGTGCCGTGGCGGCCTCGGCCAGCGGCAGCAGCACGCGGAACACGCTGCCTTGCCCCAGGCTGCTGTGCAGGCCCAGGCTGCCGCCCATGCGTTCGACCAGCTGGTGGGCCAGCGTGATGCCCAAGCCCGCGCCGCCATAGCGCCGGGTGGCCGACACGTCGGCCTGGGAGAAGGCTTCGAAGATGCGCTCCTGGTCCTGCGGCGCGATGCCGATGCCGGTGTCGTGTACGGCCAGCAGCACCTGGCCCTGCTGGCGGGCCACCTGCAGGCGCACGGCGCCCTGCGGCGTGAACTTGACCGCGTTGTCCAGCAGCTTGTCCAGCACCTGGCGCAGCCGGCCCGCATCGCCCAGGAAGACATCGGCCAGGCCGGGCTCGAAGTCCAGCCGCAAGGCCAGGCCCTTCTGGCGGGCCGCATCCTGCTGGGCCGCCAGCGCCTGCTGCGCCAGTTCGCGCAGCGAGAAGGCCTCGGACGCGCATTGCAGCTGCTGGCGGTCGAGCCGGGCCAGGTCCAGCAGGTCGGTCATGATCTGCAGCAACGCGGTGGCGGCCTGGCGGACCTTGTAGACGTACTGGCGCTGCAGCGCGTCGAGTTCGTTGCGCAGCACGATCTCCGAGAAGCCGATGATGGCGTTCAACGGGGTGCGCACCTCGTGGCCGATGTTGGCCAGAAACGCTGTCTTCGAGGCGGCGGCAGTCTCGGCGCTGTGCCTGGCTTCGCGCAGGGCCTGCTGCAGCGCCTTGCGTTCGGTGATGTCGGTGATGACGCCGTCCAGCCAGATGACGCGGCCCGCCGCGTCGCGCACGGCGCGGCCTTTCTCCTGGGCCCAGAACTGATGGCCGTCGCGGTGCAGTGCGCGGTACTCGACCGTGAAGTCCGTCTGTGCGTCGGCCGCGGCCTGGATTTCGTCGACGACGCGCTGGTGGTCGTCTGGATGGACCAGCTCACGCAGCAGCAGCGGCGAGGCCAGGTAGTCGGCCTGGGACCAGCCCGACAGCTGCAGCACGCCTTCGCTGATGAACTCCACGGTCCAGTTCGTGTCCGGCGTGCAGCGGTAGGCCGCGCCCGGCAGGCTCGCGTACAGGTCCGCGCGTTGCTGCAGGCGCTCTTGCAGCGCCTTGTGGCGGTCCACTTCCAGCAGGGTTCCGGTGATCCAGGGCGTGCCGTCGCCGCCGGAGTCCAGCGCACATTGGGCGCTGACCCAGCGGCTGCGGCCCTCGCGGTGCAGCAGCCGGAACTCCACCACGGTGGGCGGCGCCGCCGGGACCAGCTGCTGCAGCTGCGCCTGCACGCACAGCCGGTCGGCCGGGTCCACGAGGTCGATCAGGCGCCTGCCCTGCGCCGCGATGGCCTGCGCAGACCAGCCGCACAGCGGGTCCACGCCGGCCCCGACCAGCAGCAGCGGGCCGTCCACGCTGCGGCAACGAAAGCCCACCAGCGCCGATTGGCGTATGACGCTGTCGAGCACCTCGTGCCGGGTGCCCAGGCTGTCCAGTTGCCGGCGCAGTGCCAGGGTTTCGCCACGCACGCTGCGCAGCGCGTGGCGCTGGCGCCACCAGGCCAGTGCCGTGCCACCGAGCACCAGGGCCAGTCCGAGACTGGTCAGCAACAAGGCCAGCATGAGGCCGGTGGGCGTGCTGAGCGACGACGGAAGTACAGAGCTTGGCATCCCTGGGACAGGTGGCGCGGCCGTGCACAAGAGACGGCAGCTGAGGGCCACTATAGAAAGCGGTACGCTCGTTTTACGGACCTATCTTGGTGTCAATTTGTTTTTGTCGATGAATTTCGCACAAAAACCAGACTTTATATTCTGGTATACAAAATATTACTCAGCGCGGCTTGACGGCGGCTCCGCGCACCTCGAAGCGCACCGCATCGCGCACGCTGCCGCGTCCATCGACGAGTTCCAGCCGATGCCGGCCAGGCCAGGGCAGCCAGCCCAGCTCGGCGGCCGGGCCCAGCGGCTTGCCGTCCATGCGCCAGTGCAGGCCGCTGCCCTGGGCGCGCAGCCACAGGCGCTGGTGCGCGGGCGGGATGTCGGGGTCCAGCGCGACGATGCTGCCGTCGGTGGGCGCCAGGATGCGGGCCGCCGCGGCCGTGTCGCGCGCCGGGTGGGCCAGCGCGAACACCGGCTGCGCCGTCCCGCTCAGGAACCATTCGCGGCGCGGAGCTTCCAGCGCGTCGCCAAAGCGCACGGCCAGTTGCTCGGCCCCGGCCGGTGCGCGTGGTGCGCGGCTGGCCGCCTGCCGGTGCAGCTGCTGCATGAGCGCGGCCCAGACCGGCGCCGCGCCGCTGGTGCCGCTGACGTCCCACATCGCCGCGCCGCTGGCATTGCCCACCCAGACGCCGACCGTGTAGCGCTCGGACCAGCCGATCGCCCAGTTGTCGCGCATGTCCTTGCTGGTGCCGGTCTTGACCGCTGCCCAGCCGCGCGTGGCCAGCACGCTGTCGGTGCCGAAGGTCATGGCCCGCGCGAGCGGATCGGCCAGGATGTCGCCGACGATGAAGGCCGCGCCTGCGTCCAGCGCGCGGGTGCCAGTGGGGCCCTGCGCGCTGCGCGCTGCGGCCGTCCCGGGCTGCAGCCGCACGGGCGTCCAGCGACCGCCATTGGCCAGTGCGCGGTAGGCGTTGGTCAGCGCGAGCAGCGAGACCTCGGCGCTGCCCAGGGCCAGGCTGGTGCCGTAGTACTCGCCGGGCTGCGGCAGCGCCAGGCCCAGCGCCTGCAGCTGCTGCGCGAACGCGTCGGGCGAGACCATGGCCAAGGTGCGCACGGCCGGCACGTTGAGCGAGGCGGCCAGCGCCGTGCGCACCGAGACCCAGCCCTTGAAGCGCCGGTCGTAGTTCTGCGGGATGTACAGGCCGGCCGGCGTGGCGATGTGCGTGGGCGCATCCTCCAGCAGAGAGGCCGCGGTCAGCCGGTGCTGCGCGATGGCCTGGGCGTACAGGAAGGGCTTGAGCGTGGAGCCGGCCTGGCGCGGTGCCAGCACGCCGTCGACCTCGGCCGCGCGCGACAGCGGGCCCGACGAACCCACCCAGGCCAGCACCTCGCCGCTGGCGTTGTCCAGCACGACGAGCGCGCCGTCCTCCACGTGGCGGCCGCGCAGTTCGCGGAGCTGCTGGGCCAGCTGCTGCTGGGCGAAGCGCTGCAGGCCCGCGTCCAGGCTGCTGCGCAGGCTGGCTGCGTCGCCAGCGGATTCGCGCAGCAGCCGCCGCGCCAGGTGCGGCGCGATGCCCTCGCTCGCAGCCCAGCCGCGGCGCTGCAGCGCGCCCCGCGTGCGCAGCTCCAGGCCCGCGCAGTCGGCCGCGCCCTGGCTGTCCCTGAGCACCGTGCAGGCGCGGCGTGCGACCACACCCGGCGCCGCATTCGGCCCGCGCACGAGTGCGGCGGCGATGGCGGCCTCGCGCGCGTCCAGGCCGTGCGGCGCCTTGCCGAACAGGCTGCGCGCGAGTGCGTCGATGCCGACCATCTCGCCGCGCAGCGGCACGAGGTTCAGGTAGGCCTCCAGGATCTGGTCCTTGCGCCAGCTGCGCTCCAGCCGCTGCGCGGCCACGGCCTGGCCGAGCTTCTGGCCCATGCTGCGGCCACCGGGGCCGGCGCGCCAGTCCTCGTCCAGGAGGCCCGCCAGCTGCATGGTCAGCGTGGAGGCGCCGCGTGTGCGCTGGTTCCACAGGTTGGCCCAGGCCGCGGACGAGACCGCGCGCCAGTCCACGCCGCTGTGCTGCCAGAAGCGCTGGTCCTCGCTGAGCACGAGCGCCGTGCGCAGCGCGGGCGAGACCTCGGCCAGCGTGACCCAGGGACCGCGCCGCACGCTGTCGTCGGTGCGCACGCGCTGCAGCAGCTGGCCGTCGCGCGCGAGCACCCAGGTCTCGGAGGGCCGGTGCGCGGCGCGCACCTCCTCGTAGGAGGGCAGGGCGAGGGCCAGCGTGCCCGTGCACGCGAGTGCCAGCAGGCTGACCAGACCCCGCCAGCGCCTCACGGCGCCACCGTCCTGCGGCCACGCAAGATCGCACGCCGACCCCGTCGCTGGCCGGCGCCGCGCGCGTTGGCGTCGATCCCCGCTGCGCGGGGCCCCTCGCCGCGTGCGCTCACGGGGCCGCCTCCTCGCCGCCGCGTGGGACGGCACGCCAGCTCTGGTCGGCGGCCGGCGCCGCTCGTGCTGGCGTCGATCCCCGCTGCGCGGGGCCCCTCGCCGCGTGCACTCACGGCGCCGCCTCCACCTTCACGCGCGCATTCGGCAGCTCGCCGAACATCTCGGGCGCGTACATGGCCTCCACGCGCGTGGGCGGCAACGCGAACTCGCCCACGTTGTTGAGCCGCACCGTGTAGCTGGTCTTGGCCTCGCCCTTGGGCAGGTAGCCGTAGTAGGCGCGGAAGGCCTCGAAGCCGCGCTCCTCGAAGGCCGGTCAGGCGTTGCCGCCGCGGCGCTCGCCCTGGGGGGCGATGGCCGCGATGGCCGCATCGCGGCCCAGGCCGCTGCCCAGGATGGTGGCGCCGCCCGGCACGGGATCGGACAGCACGACCCAGCTCATGTCCTGCGCCGCCGTGACCGTGAGCTGGATGCGCAGGATGTCGCCGCGCGTGTAGCGGCCGGGCCGCGCCTGCTCGACAGGGACCACCTC
>DATKFT010000351.1:0-6027 GCA_035544335.1 Pseudorhodoferax sp. | reverse complement strand
CGAACAGGCCCAGCGCCGACACCGCGCGGCGGCGCGCGCTGCTGGCGCGCGGCGGCAGCTGCACGCTGGCCTGCAGGCTGCGCGCGTCGGTCGCGGCCCAGGCCCGCAGCGCGGCCTGGGCCGCGGCCTCGTGGGTGGGCGCGCTGCGGCGCCAGCGCGCGAGCGCCTCCTCGGCCTTGCGCGCGGTGGCGGCGTCGCCGCCGTGCTGGCGTGCCAGCAGCAGCAGCGCGTGTTCGACGAGCTTGTGCGGCGAGGCCGGCCGCGGCGCGCGCTGCGCACCGGATGGCCGCTCGGTCGGTGGGGGTGGCATGGCTCAGCGGTCGGCGGCCAGGCCCATGCAGTCGCAGACCGCGCGCACCACGTGCTTCTCGATCGCGGCTTCGCTGAGCTGCAGGTGGGCCGCGGCCTCGGCGTGGCTGAAGCCGTGGATGCGCACGAGCACGAACACCGTGCGCCGCTTGTGCGGCATGGCGGCCAGGCGCGCGGCCAGCCGCTGCAGCCGCTGGCGGGCCGAAGCCTCGCGCTCGGCCGAGGGCGCCTCGTCGGCGCAGACCATGGCCAGCACCTGCAGCATGCGGGCCTCGGCCGCGCGGCGGCGCGCGTCGTCGACCACGATGTTGCGGCCCGCGCGGAACAGCAGGGCCCGCAGGTCGCGCACGGCGGCCGAGCGCGCGCTGGCGGCCAGCACACGGGCATAGCTCTCCTGCACCACGTCGGCGGCCGCGTCGCGGTCGCCCAGCGAGCGGGCAAAGAAGCTCAGGAGTTCTGCGTAATGGTGCGCGGCCACGGTCCCGCTCCAGGGAAGGAGGATGGAGGCCCGCCAGAAGTCGTCTGGATGTGGCGGCGGCTCGATCGGGGACGGGTGTCGTGCCGGCAGGCGAGCGCGGATTATCCCGGATCGGCCGACGGGGCCGGCAGCGTCCAGATGCGCCCCTCGCCGATCGCGTGGCGGCGCCGGCCCGGCGCCGCGTCCACGCGCCAGCCGCCCGTGAACTCGCCGAAGGCCGGCAGCCAGGCCTGGCCCGCCTGCTCGACGAAACACGGCAGGCGCAGCCGGTCGCGGCCCGGCCCCTGCAGCACGCAGACCGGGTGCAGGTGGCCGGCCAGCACGCAATGCGTGGCGTGCGGCTGCGGATGGTGGCAGCACGCGAAGGGCCCCAGCAGCAGCGGTTCGTCGACCACCGCGATGCCCAGGTCCGGCGGCGGATCGCCCGCGTGGCGGTCGTGGTTGCCACGCACCAGCGTGATGGCCAGTGCCGCGTGGCGCGCGCGCCAGGCCGCCAGCGCGTCCAGCAGGGCCGGCGTGCGCGCCGCTTCGGCATGCAGGAAGTCGCCCAGCACCACGAGGGCCTGCGCGCCGTGCTGCGCGATGAGCCCGTCGAGCCGCGCGAGGTTGCGCCGCGTGGTGCCGGCCGGCACGGGCTGGCCCGCGGCGCGGAAGGCCGCGGCCTTGCCCAGGTGCAGGTCGGCCACGAGCAGCGTGCGGCGGGCCGGCCACCACAGCGCGCGCTCGGGCAGCAGCACCAGCGGCTCGCCGGCCCAGACCACGTGCTCCACGTGCCGGCCCGCCGTCACCGGCGTCACCGGCGGCTCCTGCGCCTGCGCGGCGCGGGGGCGCCGCGGGCCGGGTCGGACGGCTGCTCGGTCTGTTGCCCGAACTGCAGGCCGGCCTGCACCTGGGCCGCGCCCTCCCCGGCCTGGCCGCCGGCCGCGCGCTCGAGCTGGGCCAGCATGCGCGCGATGCGGTCGGCCACGCGCTCGCTGGACAGCTGTTCGCGAAAGCGCTCCACCATGAGCGGGAACGCGAACGGCGTGGGCCGTGCCAGCGCATGCAGCACGAGCCGCTGGCCGGCCATGCGCGCGAGCGCCGCCTGCAGCCGGCCGAGCTCCAGCTCCTGGGCCAGCAGCTCCTGCTCGGCCTGGCGCAGCAGCAGGTTGGCCGGGTCGTGGTTGCGGAACACCTCCCAGAACAGCGCCGACGAGGCCTGCAGCTGGCGGCTGCTGCGCCGCTCGCCGGGATGGCTCTGGAAGATCAGCCCCGCCACGCGCGCGATCTCGCGAAAGCGGCGCTGTGCGAGCGCGCCCGCGTTGAGGCTGGCCAGCACCTCGGCCAAGAGCGTGGGCCCGTCGCTGGCCTGGTGCAGCAGCTCGGGCAGCAGCGCCGGCCAGTCGACCGCGGTCGCGCACAGCAGTTCGATGCCGTAGTCGTTGACCGCGATCGAGAAGCTGCGCGGTGCGGCCTGCGCGGCGCGCCAGGCCAGCAGGCTGGCCAGCCCCAGGTGCACCTGGCGGCCCGCGAACGGGTAGAGGAACAGGTGCCAGCCCTCGCGCGACTTCAGCGTCTCGGCCAGCAGGCTGTCCGGCGTGGGCAGCGCCGACCAGCGCTGCTGCAGCGCCAACAGCGGCTGGGCGCTGCGCATCTCGGGGCTCTCCCAGTGCCCCGCGCCGGCCGCGGCGAGCTCGGCGACCACGGCGTCGGCCAGCGTGGACGACAAGGGCATGCGCCCGCCGTTCCAGCGCGGCACGGCCGCACGGCGCCCGCTCGCGCGCCGCACCCAGGCCGTCATCTCGTGGATGCGCACGAGCTCCAGCAGCCGGCCGCCGAACACGAAGGCCTCGCCGGGCTTGAGCCGGGCCGCGAAGCTCTCCTCCACGCTGCCGATGCGCGCGCCGCCCACGAACTGCACGGCCATGCTCGCGTCCGAGACGATGGTGCCGATGTTGGCGCGGTGCCGGCGCGCGAGCCGCGCCTCGGGCACGCGCCAGACGCCTTCTGCGTCCGGCACCACGCGCCGGTAGTCCGGATAGGCGGCCAGCGCAGCCCCGCCCTGGCGCACGAAATCCAGGCACCACTGCCAGCGCTGCGCGTCGAGCCGCGCGTAGGCATGGGTCCGGCGCACCTCGGCGTAGAGTGCGTCGGGGCTGAAGCCGCCGCCCAGCGCCACCGTGACCAGGTGCTGCACGAGCACGTCCAGCGGCTGGGCCGGCGGCTCGCGCGCCTCGACCTGCCCGGCCGCCACGGCCGCGCGCGCGGCCGCGGCCTCCACGAGTTCCAGGCTGTGCGTGGGCACCAGCGTGATGCGCGAGGGCCGGCCCGGCGCATGGCCCGAGCGCCCGGCGCGCTGCAGCAGCCGCGCCACGCCCTTGGCCGAGCCGATCTGCAGCACGCGCTCCACGGGCAGGAAGTCCACGCCCAGGTCCAGGCTGGAGGTGCAGACCACGGCGCGCAGCTGGCCGGCCTTGAGTCCGGCCTCCACCCATTCGCGCACCGCGCGGTCCAGCGAGCCGTGGTGCAGCGCGATGGCGCCGGCCCAGTCGGGCCGCGCCTGCAGCAAGGCCTGGTACCAGATCTCGGACTGCGAGCGCGTGTTCGTGAACACCAGCGCGGTGCTGCTGGCGGCCAGTTCGTCCACCACCTGCGCCAGCATGGCCAGGCCCAGGTGGCCGGCCCAGGGAAAGCGCTCGGCGCGCGGCGGCAGCAAGGTGTCGATCACGAGCCGCTTGGACACGGCGCCCTGCACGAGCCGGCCCGGCTGGCCGGGGCCGAGCAGCACCTGCATCGCCTCGTCCAGGTTGCCCAGCGTGGCCGACATGCCCCAGATGCACAGGCCGGCGCGCCATTGCCGCAGCCGCGCGAGCGCCAGCTGCACCTGCACGCCGCGCTTGTTGCCCAGCAGCTCGTGCCACTCGTCGACCACCACCATGCGCAGCTGGCCGAACAAGGCCGGCGCATCGGCACGCGCGAGCAGCAGCGACAGGCTTTCGGGCGTGGTGACCAGCACCGTGGGCAGGCGCCGGTCCTGCGCGCTGCGTTCGGCCGAGGACGTATCCCCGCTGCGCGCGCCGGCCGTCCAGTGCGGCGCGAGTTCGGCCAGCGGCTCGCGCAGCGCGCGCAAGGTGTCGGCCGCGAGCGCGCGCATGGGCGTGATCCAGAGCACCGTGAGCGCTGCTGCCGCGCCGCGTGGCGGCGGCCTGCCCGCGAAGGCCTGCAAGGCGCCGAACCAGACCGCGTAGGTCTTGCCGGCGCCCGTGGTGGCGTGCAGCAGGCCGCTTTCGCCCGCGGCGATGGCCTTGCAGACCGCGCGCTGGAACGGGAACGGCTTCCAGCCACGGACCGTGAACCAGTTCTGCAGCGCCTTCTTCATCGGGCCGCAGCATGCCATGCACGCGCGGGCTGCGGTGCAGGACAAGCACGCTACAGCGGGCCGTCCAGGCCGTCACCCACTGCGGCATGTCGCAGACCGAGAACACCATGGCCGCGTCGAACCAGCGCGGCAATGCCCCCCCCGTTCAGGGGCGCGCATGGCCCGCCGGAGGGGGCGCTGTGGCGCGGCGCTCTGCGAACAGTGCCGAGAGCACCTGAGACGCGCCGATCGCCTTGGGAAATCCAGCCGGGACCGTCACCATGTAGACGATCTCCTTGAGCTCCTCTTCCCGTACCCCGATGTTCAGCGCGTAGCCCGCATGCACTTTCATGAACGCGGTCTCGCCGATGGCCGCGAAGGCGGCCACGGCCGCCAGTTGCCGCGTGCGGTCGTCCAGCCCGGGGCGCGACCAGACGTCTCCCAGTGCGTAGGCCTGCGTGGCATCCGCCAGGAAGGGAAACTCCTGCCGCATGCGTTCGAGCGTGGGCTGCGTCTGCCCTTGGTTCAGGTGCCGCACGACGGCATCGCCGCGCCGCAGGCGGTCCGACAGGTCGGGCGAAGCAGCCGCGGTCGCGGCCAGGCCGAGCAGGCATGCGGGCAGCATGTTGGAAATGGACATGGGCTTCTTCCTGGGTTCAGCAGCTGGCGGTGGGGCGCACGACGATCTCGCTCGTGTCCACCTCGGCCGGTTGGGAGATCGCATGGGCGATGGCCCGCGCGATGGCGTCCGGCTGGAGCGCGATCTGCCGGTAGGTCCGCATCGCCTCGGCCGCCTCGGGGTCCGTGATGGTGTCGGCCAGCTCGGATTCGACGACCCCGGGGTAGACGCAGGTCACGCGCAGCCTGTCGTTCTCCTGCCGCAGGCCGTCGGAGATGGCGCGCACCGCGTACTTGGTGGCGCAGTAGACGGCTGCCGTCGGCACCACGTAGAGGCCGCCGATGGACGAGACGTTGACGATCTGGCCATGGCCCTGCCGGTGCATGGCCGGCAGCACGGCGGCGATGCCGTACAGCACGCCCTTGATGTTGACATCGAGCATGCGCTCCCACTCGTCGACCTTCAGCGCGGCCATGGGCGACAGCGGCATCACGCCGGCGTTGTTGACGATGACGTCGATCCGGCCGTGGCGCGCGATCGCATGGGCCGCAAAGGCCTCGACGTCGTCGCGCCGGGTCACGTCCAGCGTGCGCGCTTCGGCGGTGCCGCCGTGGGCAAGGATGTCCGCGACGATGCGTTCCAGGCGCTCGGTGCGTCGCGCACCCAGGAGGACCGTGGCGCCGCCGGCGGCGAGCAGCCGCGCCGTGGCTTCGCCGATGCCGCTGCTGGCACCGGTGATGAGGATGACCTTGGAGGTGCCGTTCATGGGATGGGGTGTGTTCATGCCCAAACTTTAAGAACGCAAGGCGCTGGGGAGAACTCCCCCATTCCTGACCGAGGTGGTTAGCATTCCTTACCAATGGATGCCGACCTGAACCTGCTGCGCTTCTTCCTCGCGGTGGCGAAAGAGCAGAATTTCCGCGCTGCCGCCGACCATCTGGGCATCACGCGGTCGGCCGTCAGCCAGGGGATCCGGCGCCTCGAAGACAGTCTGGGCATCGCGCTGGTGCAGCGCTCCACACGCCATGTGCGCCTGACCGAGGCCGGTGAACTGCTGCACCGGCAGATCGCGGGACCGCTCTCGGCAGTCGGTGCGGCCCTGGAAGAAGCCGCGGCCGAAGGCCCTGCGCGCGGGCTGTTGCGTGTGGCGGTCACCTCCATCGCGGAGCGCTTCCTGTCCGGCCCGCTGGTCAGCACGTTCGCCCAGGCACATCCCGGCGTCACGCTGGACATCACCGTGACCGACGACGAGTCGGACATCGTCCAGGGCGGTTTCGATGCCGG
>DATKFT010000350.1:0-8938 GCA_035544335.1 Pseudorhodoferax sp. | reverse complement strand
GAAATGTCCATCTTCTTCAGTCCAGGCTGATGTTGAGCTGGCGGATGATCTGGTGCCAGCGCGCGTTCTCGGCCTCGAGCATCTGCCCGAACTGTTGCGGAGTGAACACCACCGGTTCGATCCCGGCATCGCGGTACTTCTGCGTGACCTCGGGCTTCACCAGCGTGGCCGCGATGGCTTGTTGCATGCTCGCGACCGCCGCATCCGGCGTGCCCGCCGCTGCCGCCACGCCGACGAATGCCGCAGACTCCACCTCCGCCAGCCCCAGTTCGGCAAAGGTCGGCACGTCTGGCAGATAGCTCAACCGCTTGGGGCCTGCCACGGCGAGCGGGCGCACTTTGCCAGACTTGATGAAACCCATGGAAGCCGGGTAGTCGCTCATCAGCGTCGGGATCTGCCCGCCCACGAGGTCAGCCAAGGCCGGCGCGGAGCCGCGGTAGGGGATGTGCACCATGTGCAAGCCCGCGATCTTCTTGAGCAGCTCCATGGTCATGTGCTGCGGGCTGCCAGCGCCGGCCGAGCCAAAGCTGAGCTTGCCGGGGTTCGCTTTAGCCTGGGCAATGAAGTCCTTGGCGGTCTTGGCGTCCGAGCCCGGCCCCACCAGCAGGATCATGGGCAGCATGCCCAGCAGCGTGACGGGCCGCAGGTCGCGCGAGGGGTTGTAGCCCAGGTTCTTGTAGAGCACGGGGTTGAACACCAGCACACCGTTGTCCACGTTGAGCAAGGTGTGCCCGTCCTTGGCGGAGCGCACCACGTCGGACACCGCCACGGCGCCGTTGCCTCCGGGCTTGTTGTCCACCACGACGGGCTGGTTCAGCTCCGTGGGCAGCAGGTGCGCGACGGTGCGCGCCATGAAGTCCGAGCCGCCGCCTGCGGGGTACGGCACAACCCAGCGCACCGGCTTGGACGGAAAGGCCTGCGCCGAGGCCTGCAGCGGCGCGAGCGCCGTCGCCAGGGCCAGCGGCAGGCACAGGATGAGTCGTTTGAGTTGTTGCATGCTTGTCTCCTCTTGGGGTGGTGGTTACCAGGTATCGATGAAGCGGACCGAGGGGTCCATGGGCTGCAATGCGGCCGATTCCAGCCCCCGGACCAGCCAGTCGCGGGTTTCCAGGGGATCGATCACGGCATCGATCTCCAATCCCTGGGCCGAACGGATGGCCTCGCCCTTCGCATACTCCTGCGCCAGCAGCTGGCTGAACAGCGCGTCGCGCTCGGCGCCGGGCGCCGTGGCTTCGAGCTCCTTGCGGTAGCCCAGCATCACCCCGCCCTCCAGCCCCATGGGGCCGAACTCACCCGTGGGCCAGGACACCGTGAAGACCGGCGCGTCGAAGCCTCCGGCCGTCATCGCCTGCGCCCCCAGGCCGTAGCCCTTGCGCAGCACGACGGAGAAGAACGGCACCCGCAGCTGCGCGGCCACGACGAACATGCGGCAGACATGGCGCACCTGGGCTTGCGCCTCGATGTCGGGGCCCACCATGAAGCCGGGCGTGTCGACCAGCGACACGATGGGCAGGCCATGGGCATTGCACAGCTGCATGAAGCGCGCGCTCTTGTCGGCGGCATCGGCATCGATTGCACCGCCCAGGTGCTGGGGGTTGTTGGCCAGGATGCCGACCGGCCGGCCCTGGATGCGCGCCAGCGCCGTCACGATGCCGGCCCCGTAGCCCTGGCGCAGTTCGAGCAGCGAATCCTGGTCGACCAGGGTGCGCAGCACGGCCCGGATGTCGTACACGCGCAGCCGGTGTTCGGGGATCGCATGGCGCAGCAG
This sequence comes from Pseudorhodoferax sp., assembly GCA_035544335.1. Classification (GTDB taxonomy): domain Bacteria; phylum Pseudomonadota; class Gammaproteobacteria; order Burkholderiales; family Burkholderiaceae_C; genus Pseudorhodoferax. The sequence goes on along the minus strand of DATKFT010000350.1, from coordinate 7,170 downwards.
ACGCTGGTCGGCGCATTCCCACGACGCCAGCGGCCCCTGGAAATACGACAGGTAGCGCTGGGCCGCGCGCACGGCTTGCGGCTCGTCCTGGACCAGGATGTCGATCACGCCATTCTTGGCCTGCACGCGGCTGGGGCCGATGTCCTCGGGCCGGTAGCTGCCCAGGCCACCGCCTTCGACCATGGCCGGCCCGCCCATGCCGATGTTGCTGGCCGCGGTCGCGATGATCACGTCGCAGCAGCCCAGCAGCGCGGCGTTGCCCGCAAAGCAGCGGCCATGGGCGATGCCGACCACGGGCACCTTGCCCGACAGGCCGGCGAAGCGGCCGAAGGTGTGGTTGTTCAGTCCCAGCGGCAGGTCGATGTCGCCAGGCCGCCCGCCACCGCCCTCGGCGAACAGCACGACCGGCAGGCGCAGCTGGTGGGCCAGCGCGAACATGCGGTCCTTCTTCTGGTGGTTCCAGGCGCCCTGCGTGCCGGCCAGCACCATGTAGTCGTAGGCCAGCAGCACGCAACGCGACTTCTCCTGGCCGAACTGCGCCGCGTTGACCGTGCCGATGCCGGTCACCATGCCGTCGGCCGGCGTGTTGGCCACCAGGTCTTCGACGCTGCGCCTGCGCGTCTGCGCGGCGATGGCGAGTGCGCCGTATTCGATGAAGCTGCCCGCATCGCACAGATCGGCCAGGTTCTCGCGTGCCGTCCGGCCGCCCTGCGCGTGGCGCTTGGCGACCGCCGCCTGCCGGTTGGCATCCAGCGTGTACGCGTGGCGGTCGATGACCTTTTGCAGGTCGGCGCGCACGCACGCGAGGTCCGGCGCGGTCTGCTGGATGGCGGTGGTGCTGTCCAGCGCGACCGGCTGCAGCACCACGAGCACCTCGGCCTCGCCCAGGTAGCTGCCGACAGCGCCGCGCAGCTCGACCACCTGGCCGGCCGCATCGGCCAGCAGCACATGCTCCATCTTCATGGCTTCGAGCACGGCGATCTGCGCCCCCTGGGGCACGACATCGCCGAGCGCCACGTCCAGCTGCACGAGCCTGGCGGGCATGGGCGCGCGCACGGCCAGCAGGCCGGGGCCGACGGCTCCGGCCTCGGCCTTGGCCCCCACGCGCTGCGCACCGCCGCCCTGCGTCGTGCTGGTCGCGGCGGCGGCCATGCGCGCGTCGAACAGCGCGGCGTCGGCCAGCAGCGCGGGCAGATGCTCTTGCACGAAGCCGGTATGGACGGCCTGGCTTTCCCACTCCGGCCGGGCGGCGATCGCCTGCAACAGGCCCAGGTTGGTCGCCAGCCCCTCGATGCGGCATTCCGCCAAGGCGCGACGCGCCCGGCGCGAGGCGTCGGCAAAGGCCGCGCTGCGCGACGAGACGATCAGCTTGGCCAGCAGCGTGTCGTAGTGCGGCGAAGGCGTCGCGCCCGCGTAGCCATGGGTGTCGACCCGGATGCCGGGGCCGGACGGGACGTCGAAGCGTTCCAGCGTTCCGGCGGACGGCCGGGCCTGGCCATCGGCCTGCAGCGTTTCCGCATTGATGCGCCATTGGATCGCAAATCCCGTGGCGACCGGCGGGGCCTGCGGATCCAGGCCCAGCGCGTGCAGCGACCGGCCTGCCGCGACAGCCAGCTGCAGCTGCACGAGGTCCAGGCCCGTGACCTCTTCGGTCACCGTGTGCTCGACCTGCAGGCGCGGATTGGCCTCCATGAACACCCAGGGCAGATCGGCCGACTGCGGGTCCACCAGGAACTCGAAGGTGCCCAGGCTGCGGTAGCCCACCTCGCGCGCCATCTTCAAGGCGGCCTCGGTGATCTGCGCGCGCAGGTCCGCGGACAGGCAGGGGCTGGGCGCGATCTCCACGAGCTTTTGAAAGCGGCGCTGCAAGGAGCATTCGCGCTCGCCCAGGCTGATGGCATGCTGGCCGTCGCCGAGGATCTGGATCTCGATGTGGCGCGCCCTGGGCATGAAGCGCTCCACGTACACGCCATCGACCCCGAAGGCGGCACCGGCCTCGGAGACGCAGCGCGCATAGGCATCGGGCAGATCGGCAGCCTGGAGTACCGCGCGCATGCCGCGCCCGCCGCCGCCACCGATCGCCTTGACCATGATGCCGGCGCCGTGCTGTGCGGCCAAGAAGGCCTGGGCCTCCTCCAGGCTGACGGCCGCCTGCGTGCCCGGCATCAAGGCCACGCCGCAACGCAGCGCCAGCGCGCGCGCCGCCGCCTTGTCGCCAAACAGTGCCAGGTGCTGCGGGTCCGGGCCGATCCAGGTCAGCCCCGCATCGCGGCAGGCCTGCGCAAAATCGGCGCGCTCGCTCAGAAAGCCGTAGCCGGGATGGCCGGCGTCGCAACCGGTCCGGCGCCCGATCTCGACCAGCCGCGCCGCATCGAGGTAGGCGCCCGGCCCGCTCGCCGTGAGCGCCACGGCCTGCGCGGCCGCGCGCACATGGGCGGCCTGCGCATCGTCCTGCGCATAGACGGCCACGCTGGCGATGTCCAGGTCCCGCAGCGCGCGCACCAGGCGCAGGGCAATCTCGCCGCGGTTGGCGACCAGTACTTTCTTGAACATTCAGAGCCGATCTTTGAGCAGGCGACGCAGGACCTTGCCCGCCCCTGTCGCGGGCAGTGCGTCGATGAAGCGCACGCTGCGCGGCGCCTTGTACAAGGCCATGTTGTCGCGCGACCAGGCCACGAGCTCGGCCTCGCCGAGCGCGCTGCCGGGCTTGCGCACGATGAAGGCCACCACGGCCTCGCCCTTGTCGGGGTCGGGCTTGCTGATCACGGCGGCCTGCGCGATCGCCGGGTGCTTGATGAGGATGGCCTCGACCTCCTCGGGGAACACGCTGTAGCCCGAGACCTTGATCATTTCCTTGTAGCGCCCCATGAAGCTCAGGTAGCCGTCGGCGTCGATGCGGCCCATGTCGCCGGTGTGGACCCAGCCATCGCGCAGCGTCTGGGCGGTCGCCTCCGGCCGGTTCCAGTAGCCCTTGAACAGGCCCGGGCTGCGCAGCACGATCTCGCCCGCCTCGCCCGGCGGCAGCTCGGTGCCGGTCTCGGGGTCCAGGATGCGGATCTCGTTGCCCTCGATGGCCTTGCCGCAGGTGCCCCAGCGCACCGCGTCGGCCGGCATGGCGGTGTCCATGGTGTGGGTCTCGCTGAGGCCATAGGCGGCCTCCAGGCACACGCTGTTCGGGGCGAACGACCGCCACTGCTGCGCGAGCGCCTCGGTGAACGCGATGCCGAAGCTGGTCACGGGGTTCTCGCGCAGGCTGCTCAGGTCGTAGCTGCGCGCAGCGGGCACGGCCATCACGGCCACGTTCATCGTCGCCACGCTGTACCACCAGTTGACCCGGTGCCGGTCGATGGCCTGCAGCACGGTGAGCGGGTCGAAACGGTGCAGCAGCACGGTCGTGGCGCCGGACAGCACCGGAATCGTCACGCACATCACCTCGCCGGCGATGTGGTACATCGGCGCGCTGGCCAGCAGCATGTCGTCGGCGCGGATGTCGCGCGCGCGCACCGTGGCGGCCGTCTTGTACAAGGCGTTGCCGTGGGTCAGCATGGCGCCCTTGGGCATGCCGGTGGTGCCCGAGGTGTAGGTGATCAGGCCGACGTCGTCGAGCGCGACCGCCACCTGCGGCGCCGGCGCGCCCGAGCGCGCCACGGCCAGGAAGTCGGTCACGCCGTCTGGCAGCGGCGTGGGCGCCTGCTGCAGTTCGGGCGGCAGGTCGATCGAGGGCTGGGCCGGCAGCAGGTCGGTGTAGCGCACACCCAGCACATGTGCCAAGGCCGTGCGCGCACGCACCTTCTGCACCGTGGGCAGCAGGCCATCGGCCGCCACGATCACGCGGGCCTGCAGATCCTGGAGCTGGTACTCCAGCTCGTGCTCCTTGTTCAGCGGACCGCAGGGACACACGATGGCACCGAGCTTCTGGATGCCGTAGTGGGCCATGACGTACTGCGGGCAGTTGTTCATGAACAGCACCACGGGTTCTCCCTTGGCGACCCCCAGGCCGTGCAGGTGCGCCGCAAAGGCGTCGCTGGCCGCGTCCAGCTGTGCGTAGGTGATAGCCTCGCCGTACCACAGGTAGGCCGGCTTGTGGGGCGTTGCGCGCGCATGCGCACGCAGTTGCTCATGCAACGGCAGGTTCGATGACTGCGGGAGGACCGTCGTCATGTTGTCTCCTCTTGGTGTTGTGCGCAGGGCATGCAGGCCCGCGGCGGCGCCAGTCTATACCGGCAAGTAGAATTAATCTACCAATGAGTATAAAAATGCAAACTCCCACGCCCAGCTGGACCCTTCCGGGATCCGGGGACCGGGCTCGCAAGGCGGTCGCCAGCCAGGACGAGAAGCGCGAGCGCATCCTGCGCTCGGCCGAGGAGTTGTTCGCCAGGCAGGGCTATGCCAACACCACGATGGACCAGATCGTGGCCACGCTGGGCATGACCAAGCCCTTCGTCTACTACTACTTTCGCAACAAGCAGGAGATCTTCGAGACGCTGTCCTGGCGCGCCGGCGTCGACTGCTTTTGCTGCATGGACTTCGCCGAGGACGACGACAGGCCGGCGCACGCCAAGGTGGCCCAGGGCCTGGAGCGGCTGGTGCGCGCCACGCTCATGCACTACCCCTCGGCGTTCTTCTTCTACCGCGAGCCGCAGGTCTTCCGGCCCGAGTACCACGCCGCGCACAAGGAGGTCGCCAACCACTTCTACAAGCGCCTGTGCGCCCTGCTCGAACGCGGCAAGGCCGAGGGCACGCTGGCCTTCGGGGAGACCAAGATCACGGCACTGGCGGCCTGCAGCCTCTCCGGCTTTTTGTTCACCTGGTACCGGCCCGACGGCCGCCTCTCGCGCGATGAGATCGTGGCCGAACTCACGCAGCTCTCGCTGCGCATGATCGGCTTGCAGGTCCAGCCGGACGCTGCGCTGCCGGCCCGCGCTGCGCGCCCTGCGCGCCCCGCGCGGGTTGCGCGAGGTGCGCGACCTGCCTGACGCGGCTAGGCGGCCCGCGCCAGCGTGCGCCGGCTCTTGGCGATCTTCTCGAGCAGGCGCTCGCGCACGGGCGGCGTGGCCAGGCCCAGCAGCAGCAAGGCCATGCCCAGCTGGGCCTGCGCCTCGAATTCGCGCAGGCCGTGCAGGCCCGACAGCCAGTCCACGATGCACGAGAACAGGATCTGGCTCAGGCTGGTGCCCAGCGCCGCGCCATCCACCACACCCTGGTCGAGCTGGCCGCCGTCCAGCGCCGCCTGCGCCAGCGCGATCCAGACCGCGCGGCGCGGTGCGCGGAACAGCACGCGCTCGTTCTCCGACGCGCTGCCGAGCTCGGCGCCGCGGAACACCGTGCGGTAGAAGTTGGGCTCGGCCTCGTAGGTCTTGCGGGCCAGCGCCACGGTGCGAAAGATGCGCTCCAGCGCATCGACGCGCAGGCTGTCCACGCCGGCCTTGAACGACAGCAGGTCCTCGTCGAGCACCGCATGCATCACGCCCTGCTTGGAGCCGAACAGGTTGTACGGCGTCATCGGGCTGACGTCGGCCTCCTCGGCCAGCGCCTGCATGGAAAAACCGCCCTCGCCCTGGCGCTGGATCAGCCGGCGCGCGGCCTGCACGATGTCGGCGCGCCGCGCCGCCTTGCCACGCTCGCGCCGGCCCTCGGCCGGTGCGTCGGCCAAAGGCGCATCGGATGCGTTGGGGCGTGCGGAAAGGGGGCGTGCGGTCAAGGACGGTCGTGGCGTGCGCGGTGGGCCGCGCGCAGTGTAGCGTCGGACCTGCGGGGCCGTTCAGGTGCTCAAGCGCCGCGCTGCTGCGCGATGCGCTGGTGCAGGTTGGGCTGGCCCGTCGCGGCCATCACGCCGCCGTCGGCCACGAGCACGCTGCCCGTCATGTAGCTGGCGTCCTCGCTGGCCAGGAAGACCGCCGTGCGCGCGATCTCCCGGGGCCTGGCCGCCCGCTGCATCGGAATGCCGCGCGCCCATTGCTGGTCCAGGCCCAGGGCCTTGACGCCGGCCGTCAGCGGCGTCTCCACGAGCCCCGGGCACAGCGCGTTGACGCGGATGTTCTCGTGCGCATGGTCCAAGGCCAGCGTGCGCGTGTAGTTGATGACCCCGCCCTTGGCCGCGCTGTAGGCGCTGAATCCGTAGTCGCCGGCCAGGCCCGAGATCGAGGCCGTGTTCACGATGGCACCGCCGCCGCGCCGGCGCATCAGCGGGATCGCGTGCTTGCAGCCGTAGAACACCGCATGCAGGTCGACCGCGATGACCTGGAGCCAGGCCTCTTCGCTCTGCTCGGGCGTGTCGGCCAGCGGGCTGCCGATGCCGGCGTTGTTGAACAGCAGGTCCAGGCCGCCGAAGCGTTGGTCGGCCAGCGCCATGAGCGCCTGCACCTGGCCGCTGTCGGCCACGTCGCAGCGCAAAAAGGCCAGCCACTCGGCGCCCAGTTCGTGCACGAGCGCCTGTCCGGCCTCGGCGTGCAGGTCGCCCACCACGACGCGCGCGCCACCGCCGGCCAGCAGCCGCACGATCTCCACGCCGATGCCGGACACCCCGCCCGTGACCACCGCCACCTTGCCCGCGAAACGCTGCGCCATCACCCTGCCTCCTTGGAAAGAGATCCGCGCCCGATCGGCGCGAAGCCAGTCTAGGGCGCTGCCCCCCGCAGGCGGTCTCGTCCAAACCGACGATTCGGCGGCCGATTCCGCACCCAGCACCAGGCACCGCGGGTAAACGCGGTGTTTTTAGATTTCATCCTATTTTTATACTGAACTCTAAATTTCATCATCGAGGAGACAGCCCCCGTGCAAGCACTGGTCTATGAAGGCGCCGGCCAGGTCCGGCTGCGCGACACCCCGCTGCCGCGGGCCGGTCTGGACGAGGTGCTGGTGCGCGTGCGCGGCGTCGGCATCTGCGGCTCCGACCTCGGCATCTTCCGCGGCGAGATGGCGGCCGTGCAGGCACCGCTGGTGCCGGGCCACGAGTTCGGCGGCTGGCTGGACAACGGCGACTTCGTGGTCGTCAACCCCATGGTGGGCTGCGGCCACTGCGCGCGCTGCCAGGCCGGCCGCACCCAGGTCTGCGCGCAACGCAAGGTGATCGGCGTCACGCGCGCGGGTGCCTGTGCCGAGTTCATCGCCGTGCCACGGCGCAACCTGCTCGCCGTGCCCCAGCTGTCCATGCTGCAGGCCGCGCTGGTC
>DATKFT010000349.1:0-8642 GCA_035544335.1 Pseudorhodoferax sp. | reverse complement strand
CGCCGGCGCCATGGTACGCCGGGCTGCACGCGGGGCTCAGCGCGCCGTGGAGACGGGCGCGGCCGGCAACAGCTGGCCACCCGGGCCGGCCGCGAAGCTCGTGATGCCGCGCGCGGGCTCGAAGCCCACACCCGGCCGGCTGTAGTCACACACGCCGTCGGCGAACACCGCACGCAGGCGGGCGAGCTGCTCGGTGTTCAGCACGGCGGGCCGGTACTCGGCCACGTCGAGCGGCTTGAGCTGGCACTTGAGCAGGTCGTTGGCGCGCGGGGCGCCCGCGGCTTCGCGCGGCGACATGCCGCCCTTGAGCAGCGGGTCGGCGTCGCACAGGGCTGGGTCGCTCACACGGGTGCGCTGCGCCGCATCGGTGCTGAGCAGACAGAAGTCGGCCGCCGCGGCCGGCTTGGCGGCCAGCACGCGTGCTGCCGCCGTGCCCGCGCTGCTGGCCTTCACCGCCGTGATCCACTGGTCCATCACGAAGAAGCCCTCGTTGGCAAGCAGGGTCGGCGGGCTCACACCGTTCTCGCTCAAGCCGTAGCGCCACATCGCGTAGCTGCCGGCCGTGCCGTTGGCCTGCTCGAAGCGCGCGCGGTTGGCGAAGCTCTTCCAGATCTGGTGCAGGCCGCTGCGGCCGGTGTTGGTGATGGGCTGGACCAGGCTGTCGTCGTAGCCGCGGAAGTCCAGGATCGGCGTCTGGGCGAGCACGGTGTAGTCGGGCATCAGGCCGGCGCGGTAGACGGTCTGCAGCGCGGGCAGGTCGGCCACGGCGCGTGCGCGGGAATACAGGCCGTTGCGGTCAAAGCTGCCGACCATCTCGTTGAGCGTGACGAACTCCTCGGCCGTGAGGGTGCCGGCCACCAGCGCCTTCAGGCCGTACTGCACGCCGGTGTTGTCGCGCGTGGAGTTGGGCTCGCCGTCGGCGCGCTTACCGAAGGTGGCCACCGCGTGGTCCCACTGCGAGCAACGCAGGCCGCCCGGGTTGCCGACCGGGTCGAACACCTGGCTGGGCGGCAGCTGGCAGCCGTTGGTGGTCTGGCCCAGGCTGCGCTCGGTGATCACGCCCGTGGCGCGGTTGGCGGCCGTGATTTCGCGCGCGGTGTCGTAGTTGCCCGCGAGCTTTTGCACGCCGAAGCTGTTGTACCAGCCGATGCAGGCCGTGTAGTCCTCGTGGCCGTTGATGGCCGCCTTCTTGCGGTTGATCTCGTCCAGGCCGTAGCTGCCGGCGGCCATGAGCTCGCGCCAGCGCGGCCTGTCGTAGGCCTCGACCAGGAGGCCGCAGTCCACGCTCTCCTGGTTGGACGATTCGGCGTCGTTGAGCGAGCACGAGACCAGCAGGCCGTCGAGCAGCCCGGGGTAGGACGAAGCGATCGCGTAGGCCGACATCGAGCCGGCCGAGCAGCCGCTGGCCACCGTGTGGCGCAGCGGGCCGTAGCGCTCGGTGATGTCCTCCTTCATCATGATCACGGTGTCGACCATGGCCGTGCGGTTGGTGTTGCGCGAGCCGTCGACGAGGGCGTTGGTGGCCACCATCCAGCCCTTGGCCAGCGCGGCGTCGTGGTTCCACAGGCTGGCCGGGCGCAGCTGGCGGCGCAACTGGCCGCTCGATCCGCCGAAGATGAACTCGAGCTTGCCGGTCCAGGTCGGCTGCGGTGCCAGGCCGTCGGCCCAGGGCTTGGCCGGGTCGGCCAGCACGGCCATCTCGTAGATGCCGCGGTTGACCACGCCGCGCTCCAGCCGCACCACGTAGGGCACGGTCAGGCCGGCCTCGGTCGTGGTGGTGGCCAGGTCGCTGGGTGCGGCCTGGCCCACGGTGTAGGGTTTGAAGCAAGCATTGGCCGGTGCCGTGGCCGGCGGGCTGGGGTAGGGGTTGGCCATCGCGCAACCGGCCGCGGTCGTGCGGTAGAAGTACAGCGTCTGCGTGGCCACGTTGCACTGCGCGTCCAGGGCCGCGGTCACGAAGCCGCTGGCGTCGGTCGCCGCCGTGGTGGCCGTGGCCGGCTGGGCCGTGGGCGTGGCGCAGACATAGGGCAGGGGCTGCGGGCCGGCCAGCAAGGGGCCGCCGCGCGGCGCGTTGGTCACCACGAGTTCAGCGGCCTGGGCGCCGACGGCCTGCGCCACCAGCAGGTTGCGGCCGTCGACGAGGCCCTGCACCAGGCCCTTGCGGCCGTTGGCGGTGACGGTGCTGAAGGCCGCCGTCACGTCGCTGCCGTTGAGCTGCACCTGGAGTGTGTCGTTGTGGCTGCCGGCCGGCAGCTGGATCTCCACGAGCGCGTTGCCGCCGCTGACGAGGTCGGCGCGGTTGCCCAGGGTCGAGATCTGCAGCGGCGCGTTCGTTCCGTCGCCGCCGCAGGCGCCAAGGGCCGCCGCGGTGGCCGCGGCAAGCACCAGTCGCAAGGATGTCATCGCATGTCTCCCGTGTCATGTGTCGTCGCCATCGGTGGGCGACGGTCGGCCGGAAGGGCCGGCACGGGCAGTAGAAGTCGGGGGCGGCCTGCGAACAATGGCCGAATGCTCTGCCGGCGTTGGCAGAAGCTGCCAGCGTGTCAGCGCATGGCCATCACGAGCTGGGTCTGCGTGACCACGGCGCAGAGCTTGCCTTCGGCATTGCGGATGCTGGTCTGCCAGACCATGGTGGTGCGGCCACGGTGCAGCGCCACGCTCTCGCCGGTCACCACGGTGTCCTGCTTGGCGCTGGCCATGAACTTGGTGCTGGAGTCCGTGGTCGTGGTGCGCTGGCCGGCCTCGAGCTGGATCACGGTGCCCACCGCGCCCAGCGTGTCGGCAAACGCCATGTAGGCGCCGCCGTGCAGGATGCCGCCCGAGGTGCACAGGTCGGGCCGCACCTGCATCTCGGCCACGACGCGTTCGGGCGACAGCGCCGTGAAGCGCACGCCCATGAGGCCGGGGAACAAGGGCGCGAGTCGGGCGTGGACGGCGGCGAGGTCTTGCATCGCAAACTCCTGGTGGTGGTTCGTGGGCGTGTTCGGGCTATTGCAGCAGCGGCTGCTGCGCCGCCGCGAGCTCGCGCTGCGCCGCCTCCAGCTTGGCCTTGCGGCTGGCGATCTTGCGCGGTCGGCCGTCGTGTTGCGCCTCCTGCAGCTCGCGTTCGCGCTCGGCCACTTCGCGCTGGGCCTTGGCGATCCGCTCCTCGCGCTCGCGGGCCAGCGAGGCGTCCGTGCAGTTGGCCTGGTTGGCCTGCAGTGCGCGGCGCAGCCCGCGCAGCTCGTGCGTGCGGCCCCGCGCCTGTGCCTCGGAGATCTGGCTTTCGATCTGCGAGCGTTTGGCCGCGCAGGCGGGCGATGGCGGCGCCGCGGCAGCGACAGCACCGTACCAGCCCAGGACACAGACCGTCAGCATGACCACCCTCATGGAGCCTCCCGTGGATCGGCGGATGAACGGTCCATGATATCGGCCCGCCGCGCGCCGGTGCTCGGCGAAGACGGGGAGGGCCGCGGGGCCAGCTGCCCCGGCTAGCCGGCGTCGGCGGCGATGGTGGCCTGCTGCACCGTGGCCGCGGGCAGCGCGGTCTGCGCGTGGCGCAGCACGTCGAACTGGAACACGTCGGGGCGTGCATAGTGGCCCGCGCCGTCCGCGAAGAACTTGGCAAACGGAATGAGCGAGAGGTCCAGGTCGGCGAACACGACCGCTTCCGTGTCGCGGTGCGGCGGCTGCAGCCATTTGCCGTTGGGGCCCATGAAGCCCGTGAGTCCGCCGCCCACCGAGGGCGCATCGGGGCCGGGCGCGATGCCCAGCCGTTCGACCATCTCCTCGGAGATGCGGCCCTGCACGACGACCACGTAGGTCTGGGCACAGATCGCGTGCGCCGCGGCCAGCGTGCCCGCGTAGTGGTCGAAGTCGCCCGCATTGGGATCGGCGTGCGTGGCGTTGATGGCCGGCCACGAGGCGATGTGGATCTGCTCGCCCAGGGCCGCGAGCGCGTGCCGGGCCAGGTCCATGCTGTGCTCGAAGCAGATCAGGCCGCCGAGCTTGGCGAAGCCGGCGTCGATGACGAAGACGTCGCGCCCGTCGCCGCGGCCCCAGATGGTGCGCTCGGCATTGGTGGGGTGCAGCTTGCGGTGCTTGGCCGCGAGCCGGCCCTCGGGCGAGAACCAGGCCATGGTGTTGTACAGCGTGCCGCCATCGCGTTCGTTGACGCCCAGGCAGACCCACACGCCGGCCTCCTGCGCGGCCGCCGCGATGGCCCGGGCCTGCGCGCTCGGAAACTCGATCGCGTTGCGGAAGAGTTCGGCGAACAGCGGCGCCGAGTACTTGGCCGTGTGCGACCAGATCCAGTGCGGATAGCCCGGCAGAAAGGTCTCGGGGAACGCCACGAGCCGGGCACCGCCGGCGGCCGCCTGGTGGATGAACGCGACGGCGCTGCGCACGCCGGCGTCCAGGTCGAGGAAGGGGGCGGCCGCGTGCACGGCCGCCACGCGGACCGTCTCGAAGGAAGTGCTCATGGAGGAGGGGGCTGAAGTGGCGCCGCGACGCCGCGGCAGCGCATGATGGTCTGCATCCTGCCGCGGCTCTATCGAAAATCCATCCTGCTTGTCTGCATCGTCTCCTCGCGGCGCGGGTCCGTGGGCCGAGCGGCTGTACCAGGGGCTAGTGGCGGCCCTGCCGGAACTGCGCGGGGCTGAGCGCGAAGGCTTTGCGAAATGCCGCCGAGAAATGGCTCTGGCTGGAGTACCCCAGCCCGCTGGCGATGCTGGCAATGCTCTCGTGCTCTTCGCTGAGCAGCCGGCGCGCGCGCTGCAGCCGCTGGTTGGCCACATAACGCTGCGGGCTGGTGCCCAGGTTGGCCTGGAAGGCCCGCCACAGGTGCGAGGCATGCACGCCGCCCACCTGCGCCAGCGTCTGCAGCTGGAGCTTGTCGCCCAGGTGGGCCTCGATGTGGTCGAGCACGCGCTGCCACGCGGGGCCGGTCATGAGCCGGCGCCGCGGCGCCGTGCGGTCGCCGTGCACACCATGGCGGGTGGCCAGGCGCGTGGCCAGCAGCAGCGCCACCTGGTCCACCATCAGATGCGGGGCGTCCGCACCCTCCCGCAGCAGCTGCAGGACCAGTTCCGCAGCCTGCTCGATCACGGGATCGTGCACGCAGAGCTGCGGCAGCAGCTGCGCCGAAGGCGTGCGCCCGGCGCGCGGCTCCACGACCGACTCCAGCAGGCCGGGCCGCAGGTACAGGTGCAGGATGTGCGGCGCGCCGGCGATGGTCCAGCGTGATGGAACGGCGGGTGGCAGCACGCTGAACTGGCGCGGGCGCAGCAGGGCCTGCTGGCGCAGGCGGTTCACCTGGCTCACGACGGCGCAGCCGTGGGCCAGGCAGACCGCAATGCCAGGGGCCTGCGCCTGCGGCAGCTCGGCGCTCCAGGGCGTCTCGCGCACCACGGAGGCGTACAGGCTGTGCCAGCCGAAGGCCGTGCTTTCCTGCACCAGGGTCATGCCTTCGCGCCGCGCGATGCCATGGGTGCTCTCCGGGCGGAACGCGTCCGCGGTGCTGGCGGGGTGCATGGCTGGCAGTGGCATGGGGGCTCTCCGTGCGAAGGATGTTCAGCGCCGCGCCGCTGCCGTCACCGGGCGGGGCGCACCGGACTAGTCCTGCGGCTGGCCGGCCGCATCGTCCAGGCCGCGCAGGAACGCGAGCTTGTCCCGGATCCTGGCGTCCAGGCCGCGGTCCGTGGGCTGGTACCAGCGCTGGGGCTCCACGTCGTCGGGAAAGTAGCTCTGCCCGGCGGCATAGGCATCGGGCTCGTCGTGGGCGTAGCGGTACGCGGCGCCGTAGCCCATCTGTTTCATGAGCTTGGAGGGCGCGTTGCGCAGGTGGATGGGCACGGGCCGGGAGCCGGTCGCGCGCACGAAGGCCTTGGCCTGGTTCCAGGCCAGGTAGGCCGCGTTCGACTTGGCCGCGACCGCGGGGTAGGTGGTGGCCTGGGCCAGCGCGAGTTCGCCCTCGGGCGAGCCCAGCCGTTCGTAGGCTTCGGCCGCGTTGATCGCGAGCTGCAGCGCGCGGGGGTCGGCATTGCCGATGTCCTCGCTGGCCATCGCGATCATGCGCCGTGCGACCTGGCGGCCGTCGCCGCCGCCGTCCAGGATGCGCGCGAGCCAGTACAGCGCGGCATCGGGCTGCGAGCCGCGCAGCGACTTGTGGAAGGCCGACAGCTGCATGTAGAGCTCGTCGCCGCCCTTGTCGAAGCGGCGCAGCGAGGGGCTGGTCGAGCCCTGTGCGAACGCGACGTCGACCGTGGTCCGGCCTGCGCCCTGGGCCGCGGTGCCGACCTGCTCGACGAGGTTCAGGAAGCGGCGGCCGTCGCCGTCGGCGTACTGGGCCAGCAGCTCCAGGGCCTCGGGGGCCAATGCCACACCGCCCAGGTGCGGCACTGCGCGTTCGTAGAGCTGCCGCATCTCGTCCTTGTCGAGCGGCTGCAGCGTGTAGACCTGGGCGCGGGACAACAGCGCGTTGTTGACCTCCATGCCGGGGTGCTCGGTCGTGCCGCCCACCAGCGTGAGCAGCCCGGATTCCACATGCGGAAGCAGGGCATCCTGCTGCGACTTGTTGAAGCGGTGGATCTCGTCGACGAACAGCACCGTGGATTGGCCGGAACGGTCGAGCGCGGCCTGGGCCTCGTCGATGGCCTGGCGGATGTCCTTCACGCCGGCGAGCACGGCGGAGATGGCGATGAAGTTGCTCTGCGTCGCCGTGGCGGCCAGCCGGCCCAGCGTGGTCTTGCCCACGCCCGGCGGACCCCACAGGATGAAGGAATGGAGCTTCTTGGCTTCGAACGCGAGGCGCAGCGGCTTGCCCGGCCCGAGCAGGTGCTGCTGGCCCACGACGTCGTCCAGCGTCTGGGGGCGGATCAGCTCGGGCAGCGGTGGCTTGGGAGCATGTGAGAACAGGTCCATGGGACTGCAAGTATCGGTCCGTGGCGCTGCGCACGCGCCGCTCTGGCGCGCCGGCGCACGCAAGCGGTGCCTGCGTGGCTTCGCGCGGGTCCCAGGCGGCGACCGGGCACCCCTTGCACGAGCGCAGAAAAACCGCGCGGAAATGGGCGACAAAGGGTCTGCCCGCAAAGGGAAAACCCGGGCGGAATACACGCTGTCGCGGACGGGACCCGTGACTACAATCCCGCCGCAACCCGCATCCACAAGGCCTTGGCGGAGTTTTTGCTAGGCAGTGTCCGTGGTTGCGCGCAGGGCGTACCGGAACGGAGAACACATGGATATCTTGCTACAGCAGATCATCAACGGTCTGGTCATGGGCAGCATGTACGCACTGGTGGCCTTGGGCTACACGATGGTGTACGGCATCATCAACCTGATCAACTTCGCGCATGGCGAGGTGCTCATGGTGGGGGCGCTGACCAGTTGGTCGGCGATCGGCCTCATGCAGCAGAACATGGCGGGCACGCCCGGCTGGGTCATCCTGATCCTGGCCATGCTGATCGCCTGCGTGGTCGCGGCGGCGCTCAACTTCGTGATCGAGAAGGTGGCCTACCGGCCGCTGCGCAACAGCCCCAAGCTGGCGCCGCTGATCACGGCCATCGGCGTGTCCATCCTGCTGCAGACGCTGGCCATGATCATCTGGAAGCCCAACTACAAGGCCTATCCCACGCTGTTGCCCAGCGACCCCATCCACATCGGCGGCGCCGTGATCTCACCCACGCAGGTGCTGATCCTGGGCCTGACCGCCGTGTCGCTGGCGCTGCTGATGTGGCTGGTCAACTTCACCAAGCTCGGGCGCGCCATGCGCGCCACGGCCGAGAACCCGCGCGTGGCCGCGCTCATGGGCGTCAAGCCCGACATGGTGATCTCGGCCACCTTCATCATCGGCGCCGTGCTGGCGGCCATCGCCGGCGTGATGTACGCGTCCAACTACGGCACGGCGCAGCACGCCATGGGTTTTCTGCCGGGCCTCAAGGCCTTCACGGCCGCGGTCTTCGGCGGCATCGGCAACCTGGCCGGCGCGGTGGTCGGCGGCATCCTGCTGGGCCTGATCGAGGCCATCGGCTCGGGCTACATCGGCCAGCTGACGGGCGGCGTGCTGGGCAGCCACTACTCGGACATCTTCGCGTTCATCGTGCTGATCATCATCCTCACGCTGCGGCCTTCGGGGCTGCTGGGCGAGCGCGTGGCGGACCGAGCCTGAGCACCGGAGCACCGCATGGTCTTCAAGAACCACAAGCCGCTGACCCTGGTGGTGTGCACCATCGCGCTCATCGCCTTCCCGCTCGTGCTGCAGTCCTTCGGCAACGCCTGGGTGCGCATCGCCGACATGTCGCTGCTGTACATCCTGCTGGCGCTGGGCCTGAACATCGTGGTGGGCTACGCCGGGCTGCTGGACCTGGGCTTCGTCGCCTTCTTCGCGGTGGGGGCCTACATGTTCGGCCTGCTGGCCTCGCCGCACCTGACCGACACCTTCGCGGCCTTCAAGGCCATGTTCCCGAACGGCCTGCACTCCTCGCTGTGGCTCGTGATCCCGCTCGGGGCGGGACTCGCGGGGCTGTTCGGCGTGGTGCTGGGCGCGCCCACGCTCAAGCTGCGCGGCGACTACCTGGCCATCGTGACGCTGGGTTTCGGCGAGATCATCCGCGTGTTCCTGAACAACCTGGACCATCCCGTCAACATCCCCGCCCACACCGGCAAGG
>DATKFT010000348.1:0-3915 GCA_035544335.1 Pseudorhodoferax sp. | reverse complement strand
AGAGGCGTTTCAGAGCCGACTGCGCATCCGCCGCGGGCTCAGGCTGCGGTAGACCACGCCCTGCACCGCGTCCGGCAAGGCCAGCCGTGCGGCAATGGCCAGCGCATGCCCGCGGGCCACGAAACCCAGCATCGAGGACAGCTGCTCGAGCGCGAAATGGGTCCGGGGCGTGGCGCCACCCTCGGCCAGGAAGGCATCGATCATGGCACCCGAGCCTGCCGAGGTGCGGATGAAGGCCTGGCCGCTGAAGTCCTGGGCCTGCAGCGCGCTCTTGCAGGCCAGCGCGTGCTGTTGCGGCAGCACGGCCACGAGCTCGTCCTGGGCCAGCGGCACGGTCTCGAAGCGCTCGTCGGGCAGCACGACGAAGCCCAGTTCCACGCGCCGCTCCAGCAGCCAGCGCACGACCGTGGCGTCGTCCTGCTCCTCGATGTGCACCTCCACGAGCGGATGCGCGCGTGCATAGCGCTCGAGCAGCATCGGCAGCAGCTGCAGCGACGAGGTGGCGCCGAACGAGCCGATGCGCAGGATGCCGCGCGCGAGCCCGCGCTCCGCGTTCGCCTCCTGCTGCAAGGCCTCCTTCTGCTGCAGGATGTCGTTGACGCGCAGCAGCAGCCGCTCGCCCGCCGGCGTCAGCGGCGAGCGCGCACCCTCGCGCGCCACCAGCACGACGCGCAGCTCGCTCTCCAGCTGCTTGAGCGCATGGCTGACCGCGCTCTGCGTGATGCCCAGCACGGCGGCCGCACGCGAGAAGCTGCCGGCCCGCGCCAGCGCCGAAAACACCTCCAGCTGCGTGAATGTCATGAGTGTTTGCTCATTCGACGATAAACCACCAAGAGCAGATAGTAATGTGCCATGAAGCACCCTCACCTCTCCACCCACGCCGGCCTGCTGGGCATGGCCGCACTGTGGGGCGCGTCCTGGCCCTGGGGCCGTGTGGTCGCGCAGTCCATGCCGCCGCTGGCCGCGGCCGCCCTGCGTTTCGTGATCGCCAGCGCCGTGCTGCTGCTGTGGCTGCACGGGCGCCACGGCCTGCGCACGCTGCGCGCGCTCCAGGCGCGCCAATGGGCAGGCCTCGCGGCGGCCGCCGCGGTCGGCGTGCTGGGCTATGCCACGTTCTTCATGCTGGGCTTGCGCAGCGTGCCGGCCAGCAAGGCGGCGATGGTGGTGGCGCTCAACCCCGCGGCGACGCTGCTGCTGGCCGGCTGGCTGTTCCGCGAGCCGCTGAACTGGCGCATGGGAATCGGCATGGCGATGGCCGTGGGCGGCGCGCTGCTCGCGATCCGCAGCGGCACACCGGCGTCGGCGGTGGGCAGCGCCTTCGGGCCGGGCGAGTGGCTGGTGCTGGGCTGCGCGGCCTGCTGGGTGGCCTACACGCTGGTCGGGCGGGCGGTCCTGGCGGGCGTGGACGCCTTGACGACCGCGGCCACCACCGCGCTGCTGGGCGCGGCCATGCTGCTGCTGGCCAGCCTCGCGCTGGAAGGTGTGGCTGCCTGGCACGCCATCGCGCAGGCCCCGCCGTCGGCCTGGGCCAGCCTGGGCGCCCTCGCGCTGGGCTCCACCGCGCTGGCCTACGCCTGGTACTTCCACGGCATCCAGCGCCTGGGGGCCGGCGCGGCGGGTGCCTATCTGGCCCTTGTGCCGGTCTTCGGCATGCTGTTCTCCGGCCTGTGGCTCGGCGAGGAACTGGGCCCGGCGCTGGCGCTGGGCGCACTGGTGGCGGTGGCGGGCATGGCGCTCATGCAGGCCGCGCGGCCGGCGGCAGTGACACGGCGCGGGCGCACCGCGGCGCCGGGTCCGCTGCAGGGCCTGCCCGCTGGCAGTGCGGACGCGCGCCGGGGCTCCTGACCGTTCCTGACCGTTCCTGACCGCTCCTGACAGCAGGCCGCACCCGGCGGTGCGGGCCGCGTCAGGGCGTGTCCATCGCGTCCATGGCCTGCAGCGGCCCCAGCGGCTCGCCCGGGTTGCCGTTGGCTGCATAACCGCCATCCACGGGCCAGACCGCGGCCGTGATGAAGCCCGAGGCCGGCTCGGCCAGGAAGCCGACCACGCGCGCGATTTCCTCGGGCCGGGCCCAGCGGCCCACGGCCGAGCGCTCGGCGAACAGGTCGTGGTCCAGCGTGCCAAGCCGCATCTTCTCGCGCAGCACCTCGGTCAACACATAGCCCGGCGCCACCGCGTTGACGGTCACGCCATGGCGGCCGTTCTCCAGCGCCAGTCCGCGCGTGAGCCCGGCGATCGCGGCCTTGGCCGTGGAATAGGCCGTGCGCCGCTGCAGGCCCACGAGGCCGATGACCGAGGACATGTTGACGATGCGACCGAAGCCCTGGGCGCGCATGCCCGGCAGCACGGCCGCGCACATGGCGGACGCGCCGCCCACGTGCACGGCCAGCATGCGCTGCAGGTCGCTGGCCGGCAGGCTGTGGTGGTCGGCCGATTCGCGCTGCATGATGCCCGCGTTGTTGACCAGCACGGCGATGCAGCCGAGCTGCTGCGCAACCTGGGCGCAGCCCGTCGCGACCGAGGCCTCGTCGCTGACGTCGGCCGCCACGGCCAGCGTGCGCACGCCGTGCGCGGCCGCGATCCGGGCCGCGACGTCGTCGGGTGGCTGCAGGTCGAACAGGGCCAGGTCGGCGCCGCGCGCCGCCAGGTCTTCGGCGATGGCCAGGCCGATGCCGCGACCCGCGCCCGTGACCACGGCCACGCGGCCGGCCAATGCACGCGCGTTCATCTCAACGCGCCCCGCGCTGCACGGGATGCCGGCAGCACGGCCTCACAGCACCTTGCCCGGGTTCAGGATGCCCTTGGGATCCATGGCCGCCTTGAGCGTGCGCATCAGCGCGATCTGCTCGGGCGAGCGCGCATGGCCCAGCCAGCGGCGCTTGAGCGTGCCGATGCCATGCTCGGCCGACACCGTGCCGCCGTACTGCTGGACCAGGCCGTAGACCACCTCGTCCACGGCCTCCTTGGGCTGCACCGCGTCGCCGGGCCGGTAGGCCACGATGTGCACGTTGCCGTCGCCGATGTGGCCGTAGAAGACCGTCTCGCAGCCCGGCACCTGCTCGGCCAGTGCGGCCTTGCAGGCGCGCGCGTATTCGTCCATCTCGGTCTGCGGCAGGCCGATGTCGTAGGCGATGTGGCCGGGCCAGGTCTGGTGCAGCTCGCCGCAGGCGTCGCGCACACCCCACAGCGCACGCTCCTCGGCGACCGACTGGGCCACGACGGCGTTGGGCACCACGCCGGCTTCCAGCAGCTTTTCCATCCAGGCCTCGAAGCGCGGCAGGTCGGCCTCGGGGTCGGTGCCCAGGGCCTCGATCAGCACGTAGGCGCCGTAGCGCGTGCTGTCGCCGGCAAACGGGTTGCGCGCGCGCAGCTCGGTCACGGCGCGGTCCCAGTAGTCGGGCCACATGACCTCGAAGGCCGACAGCAGCGGGCCCAGGCCCGAACGCGCCGCACCCAGCAGGCGCAGCACGGCTGCGTAGTCCTCGCAGGCGCACATGGCGACCACCCTGGAGCCTGCCTTGGGGAACATGCGCAGCACGATGCGCGTGATCACCCCCAGCGTGCCTTCGCTGCCGATGAACAGGTGCTTGAGGTCGAAGCCCGCGTTGTTCTTGATCATCTTGTTCAGGCAGTTGACCACCGTGCCGTCGGCCAGCACGGCCTCCACGCCCAGCACCATCTCGCGCGCCATGCCGTAGCGGATCACGCGGTTGCCGCCCGCATTGGTCGACAGGTTGCCGCCGATCGCGCAGGAGCCGCGCGCGCCCAGGTCCAGCGGGCGATGACGATCAAGGCGGGCGCATAGCGTGAAGCGCCGGATGGGGTCGGTCGTATATTTATGTATTAAATATGGAAATTTATGTATATTTAAGTAATGACAATCTGAATCGCGATTGAATATTGCGTGGGGGATGG
>DATKFT010000347.1:0-12733 GCA_035544335.1 Pseudorhodoferax sp. | reverse complement strand
CGCGGTGCAGCAGCTGCACGGGCATGGCGTCCAGCACCTCGTTGCCGACCAGCACGCCGTCGAGCTGCGCAGGCAGCGCATCGGCCCAGTGCAGCCGGTCCGCGAACGCGGCCAGGCGCGCCTGCTGGCGCGCGCGCAGCTCGGCCGACAGGTCGACGATGGTGTAGCGGCGCACGCGCGTCCCCAGCTGTTCCAGCAACTGCGCGGCCAGCGCGCCGGTGCCGGCACCGAACTCCCAGACCTCGTCGGTGCCCGTGCGTTCCAGTATGTCGGCCACCTGCACCGCCAGCGTCTGGCCGAACAGCGGCGACAGCTCGGGGGCGGTCACGAAGTCGCTGCCGCCCTCGGGCATGGTGCCGAACTTGCGGCCCGCGTTGGCGTAGTAGCCCAGGCCCGGCGCGTACAGCGCCAGCGCCATGAAGCGGTCAAAGCCCAGCCAGCCGCCGGCCTGCGCGATGGCGTCAGCGATCCGCGCCTGCAGCGCAGGGCTACCTGCCGGCGAGGTGGGGCTTGCGTGGGGGCTTCCATTAGGATGCGCGTTTTCGTTGTCGTGCACGCGTGGATTCTCCCCCAATGACCCAGACCCCCGTCGCCGCCGCCCGCACCGTGCTGGTCACCGGCGCCGGCCGGCGGCTGGGCCGCGCGATCGCGCTGGACCTGGCCGCTGCCGGCTGGCAGGTGGCCGTGCACTACCGGCATTCCGAGGCCGAGGCGCTGCAGACCGTGGCGGACTGCGCCGCGGCCGGGCGCGCGCACGCCGGGCGCCGCCATGCGGCCTTCGCCTGCGACCTGGCCGACGAGGCCGCCACGCGCGCATTGCTGCCCGCCGTGGAGGCCGCGCTGGGTCCGGTGACGGCCGTGGTCAACAACGCCTCGCTGTTCGAGCACGACGGTGCCCAGGATTTCGGCTACGCGGCCATGGAGCGGCACTGGCGCAGCAACACGGGCGCGCCCATCGTGCTGGCTCAGGTGCTGCACCGGCATCTGGCCGCGCGCGGCGCCGGGCCGCGCAGCGGGGCGGTGGTCAACCTGCTGGACCAGAAGCTCTGGAATCCCAACCCCGACTTCCTGAGCTACACGCTGTCCAAGGCCGCGCTGGAGGCCGCCAACACGCTGCTCGCGCAGGCCCTGGCGCCGCTGGTGCGCGTGGTTGGCGTGGCGCCTGGCCTCACGCTGACCAGCCACCTGCTCAGCGAGGACGCGTTCGCCGCCCACCACAAGCTGTCGCCGCTGGGCCGCTCGTCCACGCCCGAGGACGTGGCCGCGGCCGTGCGCTTCGCGCTCGAGAACCAGTCGCTGACGGGCACTACCTTGCTGGTCGATGGCGGCCAGCACCTCATGAAATTTGACCGCGACTTCTCGATGATGGACAAACCATGACGATCAACGCCGCCGGCAACCAGACCCTGCACCTGAGCGGGCTGCGCTTCGATGCCAACCTGGGCATCCTCGACTCCGAGAAGACCGCGCCCCAACCCATCCTCGTCGATGCCGAACTGAACCTGGGCACGCAGCCGCTGCGCCCGCGCGACGACGACATCACCCATGTGCTGGACTACCGCAAGGTGCGCCAGATCATCATCGACGAGTGCACGGCCGAGCATGTGAACCTGCTGGAGAGCCTGATCGGCAAGCTGGCCCAGCGCCTGATGCTGCTGCCCGGCGTGCTGGGCGTGCGCGTGAAGATCGCCAAGCTCAAGATCTTCGACGACTGCGAGGTGGCGATCCGCGTCGAGGCCGGCCAATGGTGACGGATTCGTGACGGGATCGGCCGCCCGGCCCGCGCCGGGCTAGAAATCCCAGGCGTAGCGCTGCGTGCGGCCGCACGAGAACATCACACGCTCGCGCGTGGTCTTGCAGTGCCAGCGCTGCATGCTGCGGTCCAGCCCGCCGGGGCGTGGTTCGGACAGGGCCTGGGGATCGAACACGACCGCGCACCACTGTCCCGGCGCGCGCACCGATTCGTAGCGCAGCCACAGCGCACCCTGCGCCTGCGCGGCGGCGGCCACGGCCTGGGTCTCGGTGTAGTCGCTGCCGTGCGTCCATTGGGCGCGGGCCTGCACCCAGGGCTGCGCCGTCAGGTCGATGGCAGCGCCTTGCACTTCGGCCTGGAAGAAGCTGTGCTCGGTCAGCAGTTCCTGCGCTGCCAGCCCCGCGCTGTCGAGCAGGAAGCGGTGGCGCCAGTAGGCCACCTCGGCGCATGCCGCCTGCAGCTGTTCGGCGCCGTACCACTGCCCCTGGGCATGCGCGGGGCGAAAGCGGCTGGCATGCGGCGGGTGGTAGCGGAACGGCGTGGTCAGCAGGTAGTGCAGCGGCTGCGCCGTGCGCGGCGCGGGGGGCTTGCTGGCCTCGAGCAGCTGCTCGAGCAGGTCCTGCTCGGCCGGGCTGTCCACCAGGCGCATGGTGGAGGCCAGGTACTGGGACTCCACGCCGCGCCAGGCGGCCATGCGCAGCGGGTGGATGGCGCCGTCGAACCAGGCCGCCTGCCAGTGCACGGAGGGTCCTTCGGCTTCGCCTGCGATGCGAACGCCTGCTGGCGGCCGGGCGGCGTTCATGCCGGTGCGCGCATGCCGTCGAGGTAGTTCAGCGTGGCCACCAGCCCATGGGCCGACTGCACGAGCTGGTGCGGCACGCCGCCGAGCGCCTTGTTCGGCGTGTTCATCCAGGCCAGCCGCTTCTGGTCGTCCATGCCCACCAGCGGATCCAGCGAGCGGTACACGCGCACGAGCAGCAGTGCGAGTTCGCCCTCCTTGGCCTGCGGGTCGAGCGGCCGTGCGCCATGGATGATGCGCGAGACCGTGGGCTCGCTGAGCCCGATGGTGCGCGCGAGCGCGGCACCCGACAGGCCCAGCAGCTGGCTGGCGCGCACCGTGGCCTTGGCCAGGACCATGCCGGCCTGCGGCAGGGGTGCACGGGAGGCGGTGGCGGATTTCATGTGAAAGATTATTGCCGTATCTCCAAATAATTGCACGTGCAATGGCGATGGCCTTGCCGCTGCCCGGCGTGTCCGCATCGCCGACAATCCGCCCCTTGCCCGCAGGATCTGCCTTATGAACGCCGTCTGGACCGCCGAAGAGCCCGCCGCCCAAGCCCTTGCCGCCACCCAAGCCGTGGCCGCGCCGAAGATCGAGCGCGAAACCCACAAGCTCGAAAAGCGCCTGTGCCGCCTGATGGGCCAGGCCATCGTGGACTACAACATGGTCGAAGAGGGCGACAAGGTCATGGTCTGCATGTCCGGTGGCAAGGACAGCTACGCCATGCTGGACATCCTGCTCAAGCTGCGCGCCCGGGCCCCGATCAGCTTCGACATCGTGGCCGTGAACCTCGACCAGAAGCAGCCCGGCTTTCCCGAGCATGTGCTGCCCGAGTACCTGAAGAGTCAGGGCGTTCCCTTCCACATCGAGGAGCAGGACACCTACAGCATCGTCAAGCGCGTGATTCCGGAGGGCAAGACCACCTGTGGCCTGTGCAGCCGGCTGCGCCGCGGCATCCTGTACCGCGTGGCCGATGAACTGGGTGCGACCAAGATCGCGCTGGGCCACCACCGCGACGACATCCTGCAGACGCTGTTCCTCAACATGTTCTTCGGCGCCAAGCTCAAGGGCATGCCGGCCAAGCTGGTCAGCGACGACGGCCGCCACATCGTGATCCGGCCGCTGGCCTACGTGCCCGAGCGCGACCTCGTGCGCTGGGCCACGCACCGCGCATTCCCCATCATTCCGTGCACGCTGTGCGGCAGCCAGGAGAACGCCCAGCGCAAGCAGGTTGCCGCGATGCTGCAGGACTGGGAGAAGAAGTACCCGGGCCGCGTGGAGAACATGTTCTCCGCGCTGCAGAACGTCGTGCCCTCGCACCTCATGGATGGAACCCGCTACGACTTCAAGGGTCTGAAGACCACGGGGGTGCCCGATCCGGCGGGCGACAAGGCGTTCGACGCCGAGGAGATCGCGGCACCCCTGGCACCGCAGATGCAGATCATCCAGCTCTGAGGCGGTGCCGCACGAGGAGCCTGTGATGTCCATCTCGATCCGAATCCTTGGCACCGCCGTGGTCGCGGCGGTGGTGCTGCTGACCGGTTGCGCGACCACGCGCGTGGTCGACAACGAGGTGCAGACCTTCTCGCAGCTGACGGCGCTGCCATCGCCGGCCACCTACCGTTTCGAGCGCCTGCCCTCGCAGCAGTCCGCGCCGGCCCTGCAGACCCGGCTGGAGGCTGCGGCCGAGCCCGCGCTGGCCAAGGCCGGCTGGACGCGCGACGACGCCGCGGCGCGCTACAGCGTGCAGATCGGCAGCAGCGTCGCCAGCGTGGAATACGGGCCCGACCCCTGGGCCTACGGCCGCTTCGGTGCCTGGGGGCCGGGCTGGGGTCCGGGTTGGGGCCCCTACGGGCGGCGCTGGTACGGCAACGCAGGCTTCTACGGCCCCGGACCCTACTGGAACTGGCGCTACGACGCCTGGGACCGCGGTTACGCCCAGCACGAGGTGTCGGTGGTGATCCGCGACCTGTCGAACCAGCAGGTGGTCTACGAGACGCGTGCCGTGCACGAGGCCCGCTGGCCTTCCGACGCTGGATTCCTGGCGCCCATGTTCGATGCCGCGCTGAGCAGCTTCCCGCAGCCGCCCGCGGGCGTGCGGCGCGTCAACATCGAAGTGCCGCTGCAGCGCTAGCGCATGCCTGCGGGCGCCCGGGCGAGGGCGCTGCCGCTCCTAGAATGTGGCGATGGACGCCACCCGCATCATTGCCATCCGCCATGGCGAAACGGCCTGGAACGTGGACACGCGGATCCAAGGCCATCTGGACATCCCGCTCAACGACACGGGCCGCTGGCAGGCCAGCCGGCTCGGCGCTGCGCTGGCCGGCGAGCCGCTGGCCGCCATCTACGCCAGCGATCTCGGGCGCGCCCACCAGACCGCGCAGGCCGTGGGCGAGGCCGCGGGCCTGGCCGTCGTGGCCGACCGGGGCCTGCGCGAACGCGCCTTCGGCGAGTTCGAAGGCAAGACCTTCGCCGAGATCGAGGCCGCGTGGCCCGACCAGGCGCTGCTGTGGCGCCGGCGCGACCCGGAATTCGAACCCGCGGGAGGGGAATCGCTGGTGCGCTTTCGCGCGCGCATCGTCGACACGCTGAACCGGCTGGCGGCGCGCCACGCGGGCGAGCAGATCGTGCTCGTGGGCCATGGCGGGGTCATGGACGTGCTCTACCGCACCGCCACGGGCCAGGAGCTGCAGGCGCCGCGCACCTGGGCGCTGGGCAACGCCGCGATCAACCGGCTGCTGTGGACGCCCCAGGGCCTGGCGCTGGTCGGCTGGGCCGACACCGGCCACCTGGACGACGCAGCCCTGGACGAGACCAGCACATGAGCCGCGCCCGGCCGCCCGAAGAGGCTCGCACCGCAGGCGAAGCCGAAGGTCTGCACATGAGCCGCGCCCGGCCGCCCGAAGAGGCTCGCACGGCAGGCGAAGCAGAAGACACGCACATGGGCGGCGCAGCCCGCGTGGGCGACGCCGTCGCCGACATCGACACGCCGGCCCTGGTGGTCGACCTGGACGCGATGGACCGCAACATCGCACGCATGGCCGCGTTCGCGGCCCGGCACGGCGTGCGCTGGCGGCCCCACGCCAAGATGCACAAATGCGCGGCGCTCGCGCAGCGGCTCGTCGCGGCCGGCGCCGTGGGCGCCTGCGTGCAGAAGACCGCCGAGGCCCAGGCGCTGGCGGCCGGCGGCGTGCTGGACCTGTACATCAGCAACGAGGTGGTGGCCCCCGCCAAGCTCGCGCGCGTCGCGGCGCTGGCGCTGGCGCTGCAGCAGCGTGGTGGGCGGCTCGCGATCGCGGTGGACAGCGCCGAGGGCGTGGACCGGCTGGCCGCGGCACTGGCCCACGCACAGTCCCATGCGCGCGAGGCCATCGATGTGTTCGTCGAGGTCGATGTCGGCCAGGGCCGCTGCGGCCTGCCCGCGGGCCCGGACGCCGTGCAGCTGGCCCAGCGCATCGCGGGCCAGGCGCCGCTGCGCTTCGCCGGCCTGCAGGCCTACCACGGCAAGGCCCAGCACCTGCGCGGCGCCGACGAACGCCGCAGCGCGATTGCGGCGGCGCTGCAGCTCGTGCGCGACACGCTGGACGCATTCGCGCAGGCGGGCCTGGCCGTGCCGCTGGTCACGGGCGCCGGCACGGGCTCCATGGCCAACGAGGCCACCAGCGGCCTGTACGGCGAGCTGCAGAGCGGCTCCTTCCTGTTCATGGACGCCGACTACGCGGGCAATGCGGCCGATCCGGCCCAGCCGGTGTTCGAGCACGCGCTGTTCCTCAAGTCGCAGGTCATCAGCCGCAGCGCAAGGCATGCGGTCTGCGACGCCGGCCACAAGAGCCACGCCATCGACTCCGGCCTGCCGCTCGTGGCGCGGCCCGAGGGCGGGGCGCCCTGGCGCTACGCCAATGGCGGCGACGAGCATGGCGTGTTGCATGCCGACACGGGCCAGGACCTGCCCGCGCTGGGCGAGACCGTGTGGCTGATTCCGGGCCACTGCGACCCCACCGTGAACCTGCACGACGAGATCGTGGGCGTGCGCGGCGGCCTCGTGGACGGGCGCGTGGCCGAGCTGCTGCGCGTGGATGCGCGCGGCGCGCTGCGCTGAGGCCGTCCACCTGGCCTGAAGAGCCGTTCCCCGCTGCCGCCATGGGTGCGCGGCGCGCGCGACATGCCGCACCGATGGCGACGCGGGGCGTAGACTGGCGGCCGCTCCACGCCTGGCTGTTGCTGCGCGCCCATGTACCGCCGCCCCCGGTCCTTTCTGGCAGCGCTGTTGGCGCTGTCCGCGCTGCTGGCGTGGGCACCGGCGCATGCGCAGGCCAATGCCCGGGCCAATGAAGCCGTGCCGGCACCGCGTGGCGAATGGACGCTGTATGGCGGCCAGATGATCCACAACGACCTGCCGCCGCTGGCGTTCGACCTCGTGACGGGCCGCGTGCGCACCAAAAGTGCGTACCTGGTCGGCGTCGGCTATGGCCTGCCCCTGCCAGCCCCGCCCACCTGGCTGTCCGGCGGCCTGTCCTGGATCGGCGTGCACGAGGCGACGGCCGCGCTCGACCTGATCGCGGTGCAGCATGGCGGCGCCGAGAGCAATCCGGAAATCGACCTCGGCTACACCTTGCGTTCGCGCTACGCCGCATGGGGGCCGGCGCAGGTGCGCGTGGGCGCGGGCCTCGGGCCGTCGCTGGCGCTGGGCCGCCCCTCGGCCGAGGACGGCCCGAACGACACCTCGCCCCGGCGCCCGCGCTTGCAGACCTACATCGGCCTCGAGCTCGAGGCCCGCATGGAGGACCTGCCTGCGACCGGACTGGTGCTGCGCGTGCACCACCGGTCCAGCGCTTACGGCCTGGTGGCGACCAAGAACGTCGGGGGCAACTTCATCGTGCTCGGGCTGCGCCACAGTTTCTGAGGCGGCCCACGCTGCCGCTCGCCCCCCAAAAAAGCCGCGCCGGTCAGCGCAGCGCCGCGTCCTGGGGCGCCGCGGCGCGGCGGAACTCGCGCGGCGTGAAGCCCTGCTGCTCGACGAAGAACTTGGAGAAATGGCTTTGCGCGCCGAAGCCGCACTGGTGCGAGATGTCGCCGATGCGGTCCTGCGCACCGACCAGGCGCTGCGTCGCGACGTCCAGCCGCAGCATGTTGGCGTAGTGCTTGGGCGACAGTCCCGTGCAGGCCGCGAACAGCTCGAAGAAGCGCGAGCGCGACAGGCCCACGCGGCCGCAGATCTCGGCGACCGACAAGGGCTCGTCGATCGAGGCGTGCATGAGCGAGATCGCACGCCGGATGCGGAAGTCGTTCTGCTTGGCCTGCAGCGGCTGCTCGGCCGCGTCCAGGCCGCCTGCGTCGCACAGGCGCTGCGCCAGTTGCGCGAGCAGGCCCTGCACCTCGTCGTCGTCGATCTCGCGCGAACGCTGCATGGCGTCGCTCAGCCGCAGGGCCGTGTCGTACAGGTCCCGCGCGACGGGCACCGAGGGGGCGTCGAACAGCCGCGTGCCCGGCGCGCGCCCGGCCGCCCAGTCCGGCGACAGGTACAGCATCAGCACGGTGCAGGGGCCGAGCGGCTCGCCCTCGTTGGCGTGCAGCTCCTGGCTGTTGACCAGCACCGCGTGCTGGCGGTCCAGCACCACGGTGCTGCCGCCCACGCGGTAGCGCTGGCTGGCGCCGTCGATCAGCACCATGGCGTGCGGCTCCAGGTGCGCGTGCGGCGCCGTCGGCCGGTCCTTGTCGAGCAGGCAGACCCTGCCGACCGGACAGTTGGCGATGGATAGAACTCTGGACACCTTGTTCTCCGACTCAGCGACAGGCGCATGGCATGCATGGCGCGTGCCCTGCCGGAAAAGTGTATCGGCTGGCGCGCCGGCGCGGTGCGACCGGCGCCAGGGCCACGCAGTTAATCGGATGATTCCGTAAATCGCCCGACGATTGGATAAGGCCGATCGCGGGGACGCTTCCTAGACTCGTTCGCACAGTCCGTGAACACCTGCGAAGGAGAGCCCCTCGGTGCGTCCCAATCTCGTCCTCGGTGGGGCCATGCTGCCCCACGCCCCCCAATTCTTCACGCTGCCCGAGTCGGAAGACAAGGCCGTGGTGCAGCGTGTGCGCGATGTCGCGGCCGACATCGGCCGCCAGCTGACCGCGCTGCGGCCCGACCTCTGGATCGTGGTCGCCAACGACCATGCGCAGCAGTTCTTCCACCAGTGCGCCCCCCCGTTCACGCTGCACGTGGGCGAGCGCGCCACGGGCGAGTTCGCCGGGCGTCGCTTCGACTACGCGGTGCCCAGCGCGGTGTCGTTCGCGTTGCTGCGCGAACTGTACGGCGCGGGCTTCGACCCGGCCTTCAGCAGCACCGCGGCCATCGACTATGCGCTGGGCATTCCGCTGACCCACCTGGGCGTCACGGGTCCGGTGCTGCCGGTCTACGTCAACGCCTACCTGCCACCGCAGCCCAGCATGGAGCGCTGCTATGCCTTCGGCGCCGCGCTGGCCAACGCGGTCACGCGGCTGGGGCTGCGCACGGTCGTGGTGGCCAGCGGCGGCATGTCGCACTTTCCAGGCACCGACCGCTACGGCGAGCCCGACCTGGCCTTCGACACGCAGGCGCTGGAGCGCATCCGCGCGGGCCACCTGAAGTCGCTGGCCGGCTACGGGGAGGCCGAGCTCGACGACAGCGGCAACATCGAGCTGCGCTGCTGGGCCGTGGCCGCGGGCGCGCTGGGTGAGCGCGTGCCCGACATCGTGCAGATGGACCCGAGCTGGCACCACAACTACGCCTCGGTCGGCTTCCTGACCCAGCCCGCGGCGGCCGGCGCGCTGCACTATCCCACCATCGACCCCAAGCTCGTAGGCCTCACGCAGGCCCTGCACAGCCTGGCCAACGACGCGCAGAGCCAGCAGGCCTACCTGCAGAGCCCGGCGGCCTTCGCGCGCAGCCTGGCGATTCCGCCCGCGCAGCAGCAGGCGCTCGAGCAGCTGGACCAGCCGGCCTTCGTGGCCATGGGCGTGCATCCGCTGATCGGCTTTCTGGCCCACATGCACATCCAGCGGCTCATGCGCGCAGCCGGGCAGACGCGCAAGGAGGGTGTATGAGCACCGCCAGCAGCACCACGCCCCGGGTCGGTGCCCCGGACGGACCCGTCACCGCCTTCATCGACGGGCAGCGCTGTGCCGCCGGTGGCGCGCAGTTCCTGTTCGCGCCGGCGGCAGCGCCGCAGGCCGGCTACGCGATCGCCGAGACCAGCGCCGAGCAGGTCGATGCCGCCGTGCAGGCCGCGCACCGCCGCTTCATGGCGACGCGCCCGAGCGCGCTGGCCGACCGCATCGACATCCTGGAACGGCTGGCCACGGCGATCGCGACCGAGTCCGAGACGCTGGCGGCCCTGATCAGCCACGACGTGGGCAAGCCGATCCGCGTGGCCCGCGGCGAGGTCGGTCGCGGGCTGGAGTTCGTGCGCGCCTGCACGGCCGCGGCCGGACAGATCGGCGGCGAGGTCATCCCCGTGGACGCGGTGCGCCCGGGCGTGGGGCGCTTCGGCTTCACGCGGCGCGTGCCCTACGGCGTGGTCGGTGCCATCACGCCGTTCAACGCACCGATCAACCTGCTCGTGCAAAAGCTTGCGCCCGCGCTGGCGGCGGGCAACACGGTGGTGGCCAAGCCCGCGCCGCCCGCCACGCGCACGGCCCTGCACCTGGCCGAGGCCCTGGTGCGCCAGGGCGTGGCGCCGGGCGTCTTCAACGTCGTCACGGGCGACCGTGCCGCGGCCACGGCGCTGGCCGCGCATCCGCGCGTTCCCGTCGTCTCGTTCACGGGCGGTGTGGCGGCCGCCGAGAGCCTGCTGCGCCACACCGGCGTGCGCAAGTTCGTGTCCGAGCTCGGTTCGAGCGCGGCCAACATCGTGCTGGCCGATGCCGACCTGGACAGCGCGGCGCAGAAGATCGCCGGCGCCGCGTTCGAGGCCAGCGGCCAGCAATGCATCTCCGCGCAGCGCGTGATCGTCGACCGGCGCGTGTACCCGGCCTTCGTGGAGCGCTTCGTGGCCGCGGCACTGGCGTTGCGCGTGGGCCGGCCCGAGGACGAGGACTGCAGCATCGGCCCCATGGTGTCGCAGGCGTCCGCGGACCGCGTCATGGCGCTGTGCGAGGACGCGCTGCGCCACGGCGCGCGCGCGCTGCTGCCGATCGTGCGCGAGGGGCTCACGGTGCACCCCCTGGTGCTGGCCGACCTGGCGCCGGCGGCGCGGCTCTGGCACGAGGAGGTGTTCGGGCCGGTCGCCGTGCTGCTGGCGGCCGACGACGCCGAGCACGCGCTGCGCCTGGCCAACGACTCGCCGTTCGGCCTGCAGGGCGCGCTGTTCACGCGCGATCTGGGCCAGATCTTCCGCTTCGCCGACGAGTTCGACGTGGGGTCCATGTGGGTCAACGAGGCCAGCCGTTTCCGGCTGGACATGTACCCCTTCGGCGGCATGAAGCACAGCGGCGTCGGGCGCGAAGGCGTGCGCTACGCGATCGAGGAGCTCAGCCAGCTGAAGTTCACGGGCATCCACTGGCGCGCATGAGCATGGCCCTCGAAACCCTGATCGAACATGTGGCGGCCAGCGGGCGGCGCACGGTGAGCGCGGCCGTCTCCGTGGCGGCCAGTGCCGGCATCGCGGCCTACGCACGCGGCGGCAATGCCTTCGATGCGGCGTTGGCGGCCTGCTTCGTCGAGACCGTGGCGCTGCCCATGAAGTGCGGCCTGGCCGGCGACCTCGTGGCGCTGTTCCGCGAACGCGGCGGGCCCGTGCGCGCGCTGGTCAGCGTGGGCGGCGCACCGGCCGCGGTGGACGGCGGGCAGCGGCTCGAGCGGCTCGGGCCGCGGTCGGTCGGCGTGCCGGGCGCGCCCGCCGGCTATGCGGCGCTGCTGGGCCTGGCCCGGCTGGACGCCGCGACGCTCGTGCAGCCGGCGCTGGCCGCAGCCACCGACGGCGTGCCCTGGACCCGCGTGGGCCTGGGCTACCTCGCGCAGTCGCGTGAGTTGCTCGCGCGCTGGAGCCCGGGCTGCGTGTACCTCGCGCAGCCCGAGCCGGTGCCCGGCGCGTTGCTGCGGCTGCCGGGCCTGGCGCAGCTGCTGCAGGACTTCGTCGACCATGGCGCGGCGCTGTTCCACGGCGCGCAGGGCCGGCAACTCGTGCAGGCGCTGCAGGCGCGCGGCGGCATGCTGACGCTGCAGGACCTGCGTGCGCACGCGGCCCGCTGGTGCGAGCCCGTCGCGCTGGCGCTGGCGCAGGGCGGCACGCTGGTCGCCACGCCGGCGCCCACCCAGGGGCCGGCGCTGCTGGAGGTGGTGCGGCGGCTGCAGCACGAGCCTGGTCTGCTGGCCGGCCGCGCGCAGCGCCAGGCCATGCAGCCCTGGGACGACAGCGCGCTGGCCCGCATCGTGACCGCGGTGCGGGGCGAGGCGCGCGCCGCGCAGCGGCTGGCCGAAGATGGCGGCACCTCCGTCGTGACCGCGGCCGACGAATGGGGCAATGCGGTCGTGGTCGTGCACAGCAACTCGTTCCCGCGCTTCGGCTCGGGCGTGGTGCTGGACAGCGGGCTGGTACTGAACAACCGGCCCGGACGCGGCTTCGATCCCGAGGCGGCGCCGGGTGCCGCGGGGGCTGCGGCGGCGGGCAGGGTGCCGCCGACCACGCTGCAGGCCTGGGCCCTGCTGCAGCCGCAGGCGGACTGCTTCGGCGGCACGCCGGGCGGTGTGAACCAGCTGGTCTGGAACAGCCAGACGCTGGCCTCGCTGCTGGCCGGCCTGCCCGCGCAGCGCGTGGTGGCCGAGCCGCGCTGGTCGCTGGACGACCAGGGGCGCCTGCGTGCCGAGCAGGGCGTGCTGCTGGACGCAGGCCTGGACGCCACGCCCGTGCCGCTGCTGGGCAACGGCTCGGTGCAGCAGATCGTGCGCATCGCGCCGGACGGCCGCGTGAGCGGCTACGCCGATCCGCGCGCGGGCGGCACGGTGCTGGCGCTGCCCTGATTTTCGGATGAATCGGTAAATGGCGGCACGAATGCGTAAGTGCTTCGCGGCACCGCCCACCAATACTGGACCCGCTGTTCCACACACCCCAGAAAAAGGAGACTCCATGCCCTTGCATCGCCTCTTGCGCGCGCGTTGGCGCGTCGCGGCGCTGTGCCTGTCCGGACTCGTGTCCGCGGCGGGTCCTGTCCAGGCCCAGCCCCAGGCC
>DATKFT010000346.1:0-7209 GCA_035544335.1 Pseudorhodoferax sp. | reverse complement strand
GCGCCTTCGGGCGGCCGTGCGGCGCTCATGCCATCCGCTCCAGCTGCCAGTTCTGGTAGCGGAACGCAAGCAATGCGCCCGCGAAGATGCCCGCCATCGCGACGAAGCTCGCGAGGCTCAGCGTCGACAGGCCCGACAGGCCCTGGCCGATCGTGCAGCCCATGGCCGTGACGCCACCCACGCCCATCAGCGTGGCGCCCAGCAGGTGGTGGGCCACGTCCTGCGGCCCGCCGAAACCCTCCCAGCGAAAGCTGCGCGAGGCCAGCGCCACCACCAGCGAACCGGCCACCACGCCGGCCACCGACACGATGCCCACGCTCAGCACGCGGCTCTTGTCGCTGAAGAACAGCAGCCAGTCCAGCGTGTAGGCGTAGGGTGCGACGAAGCTCAGCGCCTCGATGCGGCCGGAGTTGGTGGCCAGGAAGGCTTCCTGCAGCGTGTCGGGATGCTCCTGCACGTGGCCCAGGTGGCCGCTCACCCACCACATGGCGACGAGCACCGCGCCGACCCCCAGGCCCGCCAGCAGGTTCTCGCCGCGGATGAACGCGCGGTCGGCCAGCGCCCAGAACACGAGCAGCCCGCCCAGCACCAGCCCCAGCACCAGGCTGCTGGTGGCCAGGCTCCAGTCGCTGGCCTGTGCCAACAGGGGCGGCAAGGCGGCCTGCGTGGCAAAGCCGGTGGCGACCTGGTCGACCGTGGCCACGCGCACGACGCCGGTGATGCCGCGCAGCGTGGCAAAGGCCGCGATGCCCATGACCACGAACACGATGAGGGCCTTCAGGCTGCCGCCGCCCACGCGCACCAGCGTCTTGCTGCCGCAGCCCGAGGCCAGCACCATGCCGAAGCCGAACATGCCGCCGCCCACGAGGGCCGACAGCCAGAGCCAGCGGTTGGAGGCGTAAAGGGTCTGGGACGGATCGAGCTGCCCGAAGTAGACCAGCAGCGCGAAGCCCAGCACGGCGACGCCGGCGGCCAGCGCCCATTGGCGCATGCGGGTCCAGTCGCCCATGTTGACGACGTCGCTGACGGCGCCCATGGTGCAGAAATGCGTGCGCTGCGCGATGGCACCGAAGGCCACGGACAACGCGAACGCCGACCACAGCACCTGCTGCGTCAGCGTGGAAAGATCGGAGGCTTGCATGCCTCCGATTCTAGGGAGCGCTTCAGCGCATCTTGGCCAGACGGTCCTTGGCGGCCACGGCAGCCTCGGACTGCGGGTAGACCTTGATCAGGTCTTCCAGCGTCTTGCGCGCGCCGCGCACCTCCTTGAGCTCGACCTGGCAGTTGGCGATCGACAGCGCGGCCTCGGGGGCCCGCGGATGGTCCGCGTTCACGGTCAGCATGTTGCGGAAGTTCGCGATCGCGGCCTGGTAGTCGCGCGTGGCGTACTGCGCATTGCCGAGCCAGAACAGCGCGGACGCGTTGTAGCCGCTTTGCGGATAGCGCTTGCCGAACTCGTTGAACGCCGTCACGGCCGCCGGGAAATCGCCCTTGCGGAACACGGCCAGCGCGGCGTCGTAGTCGCGCGTCTCGGCCGGGTCGGCCAGGAACTCACGGCCGTCGACCGTGACCTTGGCCGGTTCGAACTTGCGCAGCCGCTCTTCCACGCCCTGGGCGATGTCCTTCTGGCGGCGCTGCACCTCGGCGACATCGCGGGCCAGCTGCTCGTTCTGGCCCCGCGTCTTCGCGAGGTCGGAGCGTACCGCGTCGATCTGCGTCTGCAGATCCAGCAGGCTGCGCCGCATCATGGCGTTTTCTTCGTTCACGCGGCGCAGCTCGTCGCCCATCTTCTGCTGCGCAGCCTGCAAGGCGTCGTGCCGCTGGCGCAGGTCCAGGATCGCTCGACGGGCCTCGTCGTCGCCGAACAGCGCATGGGCGGGCATGCTGGCCAGCAGCGCCAGGCCCATGCACGCCGCCATGGCTGCGCGCGCACCGGCCTGCATCAGGGCTGTCGTGCGCATGCGCTTCAACGGTAGGTGATCTCGGCGCGGCGGTTCTTCGCGTAGGCCGCTTCATCGGCGCCCTGCACGGCCGGCTTTTCCTTGCCGAAGCTCACGGCTTCCATCTGGCTGTCGGCCACGCCCAGCAGGCCCAGCGCACGGCGCACGGCCTCGGAGCGCTTCTGGCCCAGTGCCAGGTTGTACTCGCGGCCGCCGCGCTCGTCGGTGTGGCCTTCGATCACGGTCTTGCGGTTGCGGTCGGCGCGCAGGTAGCGGGCGTTGTTCTCGACCGTCGTCTGCTCGTTGGGCTGGATGCTGTAGCTGTCGTAGTCGAAGTACACGGTGCGTGCGCCGCTCGGGCCGCCGGCCATGTCGTTGGACTTGCTCAGGTCCACGGGGGCGACGCTGCTCTGCCCCACGTTGCCGGCACCCGCACCGGCGCCCTGCGCGCCGATGGCGGACGCGGACGTCCCCGATTTGTCCTGCACTGGCACATCGTCCAGTTTCACAGGGGAACTGCAGCCGGCCAGAGCGGCAGCCACGATCACGGTCAATACGAACTGCTTCATTTGCACACTCCCATTTTTTCGAAAGAAAACCTGCATTGGCGCCCGGCTCAGTTCTTGAGGAACGGTCCCCAGTCCGGCTCGCGAATGTCACCCGCCTGACCTGCCAGGCGGGCCTTGATCTTGCCATCCAATGTGGATGTCATGAGCGCCTCGCGGCCGTTCTGCACCGTCGCGTAGACCAGGAGCTTGCTGTTCGGCGCAAAGCTCGGACGCTCGTCGGAGGCCGTGTCGGTGATGCCGGCGACGGTGGATGTGGCCAGCTCCATGACCTGCACGCGGAACGCACCGCCGATGCGCGACACATAGGCCAGCCAACGCCCGTCCGGGCTCAGCGCGGGCGAGATGTTGTAGCTGCCGCTGAAGGTGACGCGCTCGGGTGCGCCGCCGGAAGCCGGCATGCGGTAGATCTGCGGCGCGCCGCCGCGGTCGCTCACGAAGTACAGGCTCTTGCCGTCCGCGGAGAACGCGGGTTCGGTGTCGATGCTGTTGGACTGCGTGAGCCGGCGCGGCTCGCCGCCGTTGGCATCGAGCGCGTAGAGCTGCGAGCCGCCATCGCGCGTGAGCGTGACGGCCAGCGTGCGGCCGTCCGGCGACCAGGCCGGCGCGCTGTTGGAGCCGCGGAAGTTGGCCACCAGCCGGCGCCGGCCGCTGGCCACGTCGTGGATGTAGATGACGGGCTTGCGCGACTCGAAGGACACATAGGCCAGCTGCTGGCCGGTCGGCGACCAGGCCGGCGAGATGATGGACTCGGGGCTGGCCAGCGCAGTCTGGCTGTTCTCGCCGTCGGCATCGGCCACCCACAGCGTGTGGCGCTGGCCCGCACGCGTGACGTAGGCGATGCGCGTGGAGAACACGCCGCGCTCGCCGGTCAGCTTCTCGTAGACGAAGTCGGCGATGCGGTGGGCCGACAGCCGCAGGTCGGCCTGCACCACGCTGTAGCTCTGGCCGCCCAGGTCCTGGCCGCGCACCACGTCCCAGAGCCGGAAACGCACGTCGTAGCGGCCATCGGCCAGCCGCGTCACGCTGCCGGTCAGCAGCGAATCGGCGGTGCGCTGGCGCCACAGGCCCATGTCGGGCCGCGAGGCTTCGTCCAGCGCCGCGCCCGACACGTCCACACCGCGGAACTGCCCGCTGCGCTCCAGGTCGGCCTGCACGATGGCCGCAATCTTCTGGGGGGATTGGTCATCGCCACGGAAGGTGGCGACGGCGATCGGCAGCTGGGTGAGCCCCACGCCAGTGACTTCGACACGGAACTGGGCCCAGGCGGGAAGCATGGAGGCGCCCATCAGGCCGCCAAGAATGGTTCGGCGGCGAGGCAAGGATTGCGTCATAGACCGGGTTTGTCTTTACTTCAGGAGTTTAGTTCAGTCACGAGGGCGCCCGGCATGCCGGCCGCCTCCATCAGGCCTTGTCGGGCCTGCGCCGCGGCGGCCCCGGATTCCTGAGGGGGGGCCTGCAGCCGCGCCAGGACGCGTTGACGGTTCGCCTGCTCGTTGGCGCGGCTATTTTCACCGTGCCACAGATGGAATACCTCGGTGGCCAGGTAACCGTTGGTACGCACCAACCCCGCCAGGTGCAGGCGCAGCACCAGGTCGGCGTCCTCATGGCCCCAGCCCTGAAAGCTCTCGTCGAAGCCGTTGACGGCCTCGAAATCGCTGCGTGCGAGCGCGAAATTGCAGCTGCGTATGCCTTTCCAGCTGAAGGCCTTTTGCTCCCGGCCAGGTGCGCCAGTCCAGGGCCACAGGTGCGCCAGCTTGTTGACATCGCCACGCAGCCGCAGCGCGGCCCATTGCGCGAGCGACAGGCTCGCCAGGTCGCAGTCGCCTGCCAGCACGCGCTGCGTCAGCGCCTCGCTGAGCAGCACGCGGCTGCCGTTGACGAAATGGCCCGGGCGCGCCAGCGCCAGGTGCTGCTGCACGAAATGCGGCGAAGGCACGCAGTCGCCGTCGATGAACACGAGCCGGTCGACGTCGGCCTGCGCGGCGCCGAGGTTGCGCGCGCGCGCGGCCGTGAAGCCCACGTCGGGATGCCAGCAGTGCAGCACGCGGCAGCCGAAGCGCGGCAGCCCCGCGCGCAGAGCCGCCACATGCTCGGGGCGCGAGCCGTCGTCCGCCACCACCACCACCGCGTCGCGCGGGCACTGCGGCGCCAGTGCCTGCAGCACCGCCAGCAGCGCATCGGAGCGGTTGTAGGTGAGCACCACGAAGCCCAGGCGTGGGGGCCTGGCGTTCATCGTTCGGCCTCCCGTTGCGCGAGCCACAGCTTCAGGTAGCGGTAGTAGGTGCCCTCGGCATTGGACACCGAGAGCATGAAGCCCATGCGCCCGTCGAGAAAGCCGCGCCGCAGCACGTAGGTGCGCACAAAGGCCCACAGGCCGTGCACGATGGCGCTTCCAAAAGAGCCCTTCTTGCCGCGCGCATGCATGTCGCGGGCGCCAACGGTGGAATAGCGGTTGAGCTTTTCCAGCACGTCGTCCAGATCGTGGTAGCTGTAGTGCACCAGGTCGTGTTGCAGGTCCTGGCGGGTGCCGTCCACCGTCATATGGGCATGCAACAGATGGGCGGTGAAGCCGGCCTTCTCGCGCCGTACCAGGCGCAGTGTGTAGTCGGGACGCCAACCGCTGTGGTGGATGAACTTGCCGCAGAAGCTGGACAGCCGAGGCAGGCGAAAACCGTCCGCGGAGCCGGAGGCCATGGCGGCACGGATCTCGGCCTGCAAGGCGGGGCTGATGCGCTCGTCGGCATCGAGCGACAGCACCCAGTCGCAGCGCGCCATGGCGATGCCGCGTTGCTGCTGCGGACCGTAGCCGGGCCAGTCGGTGGCCACGACGCGCGCACCCTGCGCGGCGGCCAAGGCGGCGGTGGCATCCGTGCTGCCGGAGTCGAGCACGAGGATCTCGTCGGCGAAGCTGGCCGAACGCACGCAGTCTGCGATGTTGCGGGCCTCGTTCTTCGCTGCAATGATGACGCTGAGCGTGGGGGTGGGCGCGGTCGAAGACATGGGGGGATTGTCGGTCAGGCCGTCAGCTCTCCAGCGCCGCCGCAGGCCAGGCGGGTGAGGTACTTGGTGTGCAGCACCGCCCCCACCATGGCCCGCACCCATTGCCGGCAACCCATGCGATCGCGCGGCCGTGCCCACCGGCGAGGGCCGCAGGAACGGCATTGCCGCATCGCGCGCCGGCCATGGTGGCCACGGGATCGCCGCCTGTTGCCAGCCGCACGCGCAGTGCCGCCGCTGTGGCATCAGTCACCCGGCAGGCGGGCCGGCTCGGCCGTGCCGTCGGTGCTGCCGTTGTCCTGCACCACGCGCTCACCGACGAAGGCCACCGAGGCCAGGCCGGCCGGCAGGCGCCCGGCCCCCGGCGCCGTTGCGCGCGACCACGATGAGGGACAGGTGCATGAGGGCGCAGGTGCGTGCCTACAGCGGCCGGAATGGCGTGCCCTGCGCGGGCCTGGCACGCGTCGCCATCGCCAGCGCGATGGCCATGGTCGCCAGCATCATGTTGGCGCCGCGGCTGTAGCTGATCACGTTCTGCGTGGCACAGGCCAACGCGAACACCAGCACCGTGGCCATGCCCGCGGCCGCCCAGGCCCGGCCCTCGGCGTCGCCGTCGCGGTACAGGCGCCGGAAGGCCCACAGCGGCACCAGCAACAGCGTCAGCAGACCGGCGATGCCGGGCAGGCCGCGCTTGGCCAGGGTGTCCAGGTACTCGTTGTGGGCCGCATCGAAGCTGGCCGCGTACTTGGCCAGGCGGCCCTCGGCGGCCATCTGCTGGCGGATGGTGTCGAAGCCGTGGATGCCCACCCCCATGGCGGGGCTGGACTGGAACAGTGCCCAGGAATTCAGGAAGTTGGCGATGCGTGCGCCCTGCGAGGTGTCGGGCTGCCCGGCGAGGAACAGGTCCACGTCCTCGACCGCCTTGTGCGCCTTCTCGGCCATGTGCCGGCCCCCACCCCACAGCACGGCGATGGCCAGCACGGCCATGCCCAGCACGGCGGTGCGGCTGCGCCGGGTGGAGCGCGGCACGCGCGCGATCAGCAGGGTCAGCGGCAGCGCGATCGCGGCCGTCACGATGGTCAGCGAGCCGGTCAGCAGTGCCGCGACATAGGCGCAGCCGGAACTGGCCAGCAGTGCGAGCCGAAGGCCGGTCCGCACGGGCAGCCGCAGCGCGAGCACCGTGGTCATGACGGCCACGGCGATGGAGAACACGCCGAACTGGATGGGGTTGACGAAGATGCCCACGCGCGGCTCGTTGTTGTAGAGCAGGTCGAACAGCGCCCAGCCCAGCGCCACGGCGCCGCCCAGCGCGAGCGAGGCCGCCAGCACGCGGCCATCGGGCCGCAGCCGCGGCAGCGCCAGCACCAGCAGCGCGAGCAGCGCGAAGCGCACCGGCTTGTCCAGCATGCTGAGCCGGTCGGCGTGGTAGGCGGCCGACAGCGCGTAGCAGGCGAAGTAGAAAACCAGCGCGGCCGCGACCCAGCGCAGCGGGGGGGGCGACGGCGGCAACGGCGTGCCGCGGCGGCGCAGCCACAGCAAGGCGGCCCACAGGGTGGCCGCCATCAACCAGAAGGTGGGCGCGCCCCATGGGACAAAGCTGCCGGCCACGGCCAAGCCGAGGAGGAGGGAGAAAATGAGGTCCGGCAACGAAGAGCGCTGTGTGCGTGGTGGTTCGGCGCGCGATTGTAGTGATGCGCCGGCTC
>DATKFT010000345.1:0-4254 GCA_035544335.1 Pseudorhodoferax sp. | reverse complement strand
GCAGGCCGACCTGGCCGCCGATCAGGTCCTGCAGCGCCGGGCCGCTGCCCTTGTACGGCACGCTGATGAGCTGCAGCTGCGCGCGGTAGCGGAACAGCTCGGCCGACAGGTGCTGCGTGGTGCCGGGCGGGCCGCCGATGGCCACGGCGATCTTGCCGGGCTGCTGCCTGGCAGCCTGCACCACGTCGGCCAGCGTCTTGTAGGGCGAACCGTTGTGCGCGAGCAGCATGATCGGCCCCAGGTAGATGCCGCTGACCGTCTCGAAGTCGGCCTTGGGGTCGTACGGCAGCTTGGGGTACAGGCCGGGGTTGATGCCCATGGTCGAGGACGGCGCGACGACGATGGTGTAGCCGTCCGGCGGCGCGTTCTTGCCGGCCACCATGGCCGGAATGCCCGCACCGCCGGCACGGTTCTCGACGACCACCGCCTGCTTCCACTGCTGGCTCAGCCGGTCGGCCAGCATGCGGGCCGAGATGTCCAGCGCATTGCCCGGCGGCGTGGGCACCAGCAGGCGCACCGGCTTGTCGGGCCAGGTCTGTGCCGCGGCCGAAGCCGCGAGCGTGGCCGCCAGTGCGCAGGCCGAGGCCCGGCGCAGCAGACGCTCCAGCGAAATGCTTGTCATGCATGTCTCCTGATGTTGTGAATGAAACGGCGCACATGTCTCGTGCGCCGCGTGGCATGCGCTGCCCTACAGCACGCCTTGCGCGCGCAGCTGCGCCAGCTCGGCCGCGCTCTTGCCGAGCAGGCCTTCGAAGACCTCCTGGTTGTGCTCACCCAGCGACGCACCCAGCCAGGCGATGCCACCCGGCGTGCCCGACAGGCGCGGAATCACGTTCTGCACGGCCAGGGGGCCCACGCGCGAGGGCACCAGCTTGATGTTCTCGCGCAGCCGGTACTGCGGGTCCTCGAAGATGTCGGCCACGCTGTACAGCGTGGCGGCTGGCACGCCGCCATCGTCGCAGCGCTGCAGCAGCTCGGCGCAGTCCAGCGTGGCCGTCCAGTCCGCCACATGCGCGTTGACGGCGGCACGCTCGGCGAGCCGGCTCGCCACCGGACCCCAGCGCTCGGGCGTGGCCAGTTCGGGCTCGCCCATGACGGCGGCCAGGCGCGCGAAGATCTTGTCGTTCGTGCACGCGATCGCCACCCACTTGCCGTCGCGCGTCTGGTAGTGGCTGTGCGGCACCACGTTGACCGTGTCGGCGCCCTGGCGCTCGCGCACGGCCCCGGTCTGCTGGTAGGCCGGCACCATCTCGTCGAGCACGCGGAACATCGATTCGTACAGCGCCAGGTCCACCACCTGGCCCAGGCCGGTGGTGTCGCGCGCGCGCAGGGCCAGCAGCACGCCGATCGCGCCGTACATGCCCGAGCCGTAGTCGGCCAGCGAGGTCGATCCGGGCGTCACGGGAATGCGCCCCGGCTCGCCGGCCAGGTAGGCCAGGCCCGAAAACGCATGGGCCACACGCGCAAAGCCCGGCCGCCCTTTGTACGGACCCTCCTGCCCGTAGGCCGAGATGCGCACGAGAATGGCGCGCGGATTGATGCGGTGGATCTCCTCCCAGTCCAGATCCCAGCGCTCGAGCACACCGGGGCGGTAGTTCTCGACCACCACGTCGGACTGCGCGACCAGCTCCTTGAGCAGGGCCTGGCCGCGCGCGTCGCGCAGGTTCAGCGTCACGCACTTCTTGTTGCGGCTCTCGTTGAGCCACATCAGCGTGTCGCCGCATTCCGTGGGCGTGCCGAAGCGGCGCAGCGCGTCGCCGGTTTCGGGTGGCTCGACCTTGATGACCTCGGCGCCGAACTCGCCCAGGATGGTGGTGCAGAACGGGCCGGCGACGAAGGTGCCGAGGTCCAGCACGCGGATGCCGCTCAGGGGTTTGGGGTCAGGCGTGCTGGCGGGAGAAGAGGAACTCATGGGTGCGTGGACGGGCGTCTGGATGCGTCCGCATGCTAGGGACGGCCCCGCCCCCGGTCCAATGACTTCTCGTGAACTCGTTCATCACGAACGCTGAAGGTGCACGCCCCCTGCGCGCCCTCGCGCGCCATCCTGCGCAGCTCCCTGCGCATCACCGCGCGCGCAAAACAGGTCCTTGCATGCGCGCGCGCCCGACCCGCGGCCGGCCCGGCCTCAGACCCGCTGGCGGATCTCGGCCAGCCGCGCCTGGTCGTAGACCGGCTGCGGCGGCATGCCGTCCAGGTGGGCGATGTCGGCCCAGTCCAGAATGTCCAACTGGTGCGCGTCGTCCCGTACGAGCACCTGCACCTGGTTCACACCGGCGTTCGGGATGTGGGCCTGGCGCGGACCATCAAGCGACAGCGCACGCGCGCTGCGCCAGACCATGTCCAGCACGCCGCCATGCGTGACCACCACCAGTGTCTGGCCGGCATGGGCATCGGCCAGCTCGCGCAGCCCCTGCAGCACGCGGGCATGGAAACGCCTGGTGCTCTCGCCGCCCTCGAAGGCGTAGTCGGCCGCGAAATCGACCCAGCGGTTCCAGGCATCGGGATGGCGGCGCTTGATCTCGTCCACGCTCATGCCGTCCACGAGGCCGAAGCTCTGTTCGCGCAGTGCGGCGCTTTCGATCGGGTCGGGGCCGCCGCGCCGCGCGAGCAGTTCGGCCAGCGGCGCGGCGGTCTGGCGCGCACGGGCCAGATCGCTGCTGACCACGCGGTGCACCTCGCCCTGGGCCAGGCGCCGCGCCACGCGCAGCGCCTGCTCGTGGCCCGTCGCGTTCAATGGCACGTCCACCTGGCCTTGGAAGCGCAGCTGGCGGTTCCATTCGGTTTCACCATGGCGCACGAGAATCAAACGGGTCATGTCCGGATTATCGGGAAGCCGCTCCGGGCTAAGCTCGGGTGTTGTACGCGTTCGATCGTTTATTTTGAGCATGAATGGACAGCTGATTCTGATCCCCGGCCTGGCCTGCGACGCCGGCCTCTGGCACGACCAGCTCCAGGCCCTGCCCGCGCACTGGAACGCCACCGTCACCGACGTGGCCCAGCGCAGCCACGGCATCGCCGAGATGGCCGAGCGCCTGCTGGCCGAGCACGCCGGCCCGCTGGTGCTGTGCGGCGCGTCCATGGGCGGCATGGTCGCCATGGAAGCCGCGCGCCAGGCCCCGGCCCGCGTGCACGGCCTGGCCCTGCTGGGCAGCTCGGCCAGGCCCGAGACCGCGGACATGCGCCAGCTGCGCGAGCAGGCCATCGGCCTGTTCGAGGCCGGGCGTGCCGACGAGGTGCTGCGCGCCAATGTGCCCTTCGCGTTCGACCGGCGGCATCCCGAGCTCAAGGCCCTGGCCAGGCGCTACCTGGACATGGTGCTGCGCGTGGGCAGCGAA
This sequence comes from Pseudorhodoferax sp., assembly GCA_035544335.1. Lineage (GTDB taxonomy): Bacteria > Pseudomonadota > Gammaproteobacteria > Burkholderiales > Burkholderiaceae_C > Pseudorhodoferax. Next base: position 919 of record DATKFT010000345.1, on the reverse strand, counting down.
CAGCTGATCCGCCAGAACCGCGCCGTGATGGCGCGGCCCGATGCGCGCGTGCACCTGCCGGCGCTGCGCTGCCCCGTGCTCGTGGTCTGCGGCGAGTCGGACAGCCTCACGCCGCCCGAGGGCGCGCGCGAGATCGCCGCGCTCGTGCCGCATGCCGAACTGCAGCTGCTGCCGCTGTGCGGCCACATGCTGACGATGGAGCAACCCGCGGCCGTCAATGCGCTGCTGATCGACTGGCTCGCGCGGCTGGCGCCGCGCTGAGGACCTCAGCCCTTGGCCTGCTGCACCTTGTCCGTGAGGCAGCGCAGCACATAGGGCGAGACGAACTTCTCGACCTCGCCGCCCAGCGTGGCAATCTCGCGCACGAAGGTGCTGGAGATGAACTGGTACTTGTCGCCCGGGGTCAGGAACACGGTCTCGACATCGGGCATCAGCGTGCGGTTCATGCCCGCGAGCTGGAACTCGTAGTCGAAGTCGGTCACGGCGCGCAGGCCGCGCACCATGGCCTTGCCGCCCTTGGCCACGACGAAGTCGCGCACCAGGCCGGCAAAGCTCTCGACCTGCACCTGCGGATAGGCCTTGACGGACTCGCGCACCATCTCGATCCGTTCGTCCAGCGTGAACAGCGTCTTCTTGTGGTGGCCTGCGGCCACCGCGACGATCACGGTGTCGAACAGCTGCGCCGCGCGCCGCACCACGTCCTCGTGGCCCAGCGTCATCGGGTCGAAGGTGCCGGGATAGACGGCGATCACTTTGCGGCTCATGGGGGTCTTCCTCCTGGAGGCGGGTCTGGTGCGGCGCGATTATGCGCGGCCCAGCAGGTGCGCATGCACGGCGCCGGCCTTCAGGTGCCGCAGCTCGGCCAGGCCATGGGCGGCCAGCCGCTCGGCGCCCCAGTGCTCGGACGCCTCCAGGTACA
>DATKFT010000344.1:0-6567 GCA_035544335.1 Pseudorhodoferax sp. | reverse complement strand
AGGTTCAGCGCGGCCGCGTCGCGCGCGACGCTGGCCTGGGCCACGCCGGCCTGGGCCTGCTCCGCGCGCATGCGGGTCTGCTCGCGCGCTTCCAGCGAGACGAGGTTGGCCAGCGCCTGGTTGCGCGCATCCTCGCGCCTGGCCTGCGACAGCGCGACCTGCTGCGCATCCAGCGCGGCCTGGGCCTGGCGCAGCGCGAGCACAAAGCGCGCGCGGTCGACCTCGAACAGCAGCGTGCCGCCGGCCACGGCCTGGTTGTCGCTGACCGGCACGGCCGTGACCAGGCCCGAGACATCGGGCGCGATCTGCACGATGTTGGCGCGCACGCGGCCGTCGCGCGTCCAGGGCGCGACCTCGTAGTGCTCCCACAGCCGCAGCGCGGCCCAGCAGGCGGCGGCCGTCACGAGCAGGGTCAGCAGCACGCGGGCGCTGCCCACGGTCCGGGGATGTTTGAAGAAGGAGGCGGTTGTCATGGTGAAGCTGTTTGCAGGAGGTAGGCGGCCTGGCTGAGCCCGTAGAGCAGCAGCACGTACAGCGCGATGTCGAACAGTGCGGGGTGCCAGATGTACCGGTACAGGCCGGTCGCGGCCAAGACGCGCCGCAGGCCCCACAGGACGCCCAGCGCGGCCAGCGCCAGCGGCATCAGCCAGGGCAGGTACAGGCCGTAGAAACTCATCTCGCCGATCATGGTGCGGCCTTCGCTGGGGCCAGGGCATCGGCCTGCGCTGTGGCCAATGGGCTGGCATGCGGGAACAGGTTGCGGCGCAGGCCGACCAGCGCGGCCACGGCGGCCTGCCACTGGGGCGCGGCGCGCGGTGCGGCCAGCGTGGCGCGCAGCGTGCCGTCCAGCGTGGGCAGCAGGGCATCGGGCGCCGCTGCGGCGCCCTGGTGGCTGCGCGTGCCGAAGAAGCCCGCGATGCCACGGAGCAGCGCGGCCGTCGCCGCGGCGGGCAGGTGGCCGCGCGCCTGCTGCAGCGTGACGATGTCGCTGCCCACGCGCAGGTCGCGCAGCGCGTCGTTGGTCAGGGCGTCCTTGCGGCCGTCGGCGTGCGTGATGCGCAGCGCGAGCAGGCCGATGCGGTCGAGCATGCGCACGGCATAGGCCTGGTCCTGCGGCGCACGCGGCGCGGCCGCCAGCGCGCCGAGTTCGCGCCAGGTGGCGCGCTGGATGCGGCGCGCGCTCCAGTCGCTGCCGACCGAGCGCACGAGCCCTGTCACGCGGGCCGCGGCCACCACACCCAGCGTTTGCGCCAGCGTGGCGTTCAGGAAACTCACGAGGTCGGCGTTGCCGGTGTCGTGCATGGCCAGCGTGCCGCCCAGGCCGCCCAGCAGCATGGCCATGGCGGCCATGAAGTTCGCGGGCCGCGCCATGTAGCAGCCCAGCACCAGGAAGGCCGGCGCGCAGACCAGCACCAGCATGCCGAAGTCCTGCACGAGCGGCAGCAGCACCAGCACGTAGAGCGCCGACAGCGGGATGGACCACAAGGTGTACTTGAGGAAGGCGTGCATGGCCGGCACCGGGTCGTCCATGGTCGCGAAGAAGCTGCAGAACACCGCGGCCATCATGGTGGCCCCCGCGCCCGAGGGCCATCCGGTCAGGATCCAGAACGCGCTGCACAGGCAGATCGCGAGCACCGCGGCCGCGCCCGACCACAGCGCCATGCCAACGTCGCGGTGCAGGGCGCGGTGGCCCAGGGCCGCTGCATGGCGCACGGGGTGGCGCGCGGGCGCGGCGCCCTGCAGGCCCGCGGCGATCTCCTGGCGCAGCGCGGTGCAGGCGGCCCAGCCGTCCACGAGTTCCGCGAGGCGGCAGGCCAGGGCGATGCGCAGGGCGCGCTGCCAGGGCGAGGTGGTGGTCGCCGGCGCCTGCGCGAGCGCGTCGATGGCCAGGCGCAGCATGTCGACCGGGGTGTCTTCGGGCGCCTGCAGCCAGGCACCGATGCGGGCCAGCAGGTCCGTCACGTCGGCGGGCAGCGTGCCCGTGTGCTGCTCCAGCGCCTGCAGCCGGTCTTCCACGGCCGACAGCAGCGGCGTGAGCGCGGCCACGCGGTCCTGCATGGCGCCGATGGCGCCGGCGGTCCAGCGCAAATGCGTGGTGTCGAAGGGCACGTGCGTGGACAACAGGCGCAGCTGTGTGATGTCGGCCGCGAGCCGGCGGCGGTCCAGGGCCAGCGCCTCGTCGCCACTGCGGCTGCCCCGGCCCAGCAGGTCGCTGAGCCAGCGCCGTGCATCGCGCAGCGTGTTGTCCATGAGGCCCAGCACGCTGGGCGCCAGGCTCTGCGGCAGCACGATGCTGTGCACCAGCGTGGCGCAGACGATGCCGATCCAGATCTCCTCCACGCGCAGCGTCGCCGTGTCGAACAGGGTCTGCGGCGTCTCCACCGACGGAAAGCCGATCAGCGCGGCCGTGTAGCCGGCCAGCATGAAGACGTAGGAAGCCGGCGAGCGGTCCAGCAGCGAGAGGAACAGGCAGGTGCCGACCCACAGTGCCAGCGCCAGCGTCAGCAGCTCGGGCGCGGACGACAGCGTGGGCACCAGCAGCAGCGTGGCCGTGCAGCCCAGCAAGGTGCCCAGGAAGCGGTAGATGGCCTTGGAGCGCACGGCCCCGGCCAGCGGGCTGGCGACCACATAGGCCGTCAGCAATGCCCAGAACGGACGCGGCAGGCCGGCGCGGCTCGCGCAGTACATGGCCAGCATGGCCGCGACGAAGCTTTTCAGCGAGAACACGAATTCCCCGCGCGTGAAGCGCGGCAGCGCGGGCAGGACGGTCATGGCCGGGGGCGGTGGGCGGCGGAGCGCGCCGCGGCCGGTGGGCGGTTGGGCATCACGCAGCCCAGGCGCTGCTCCAGCGTGGCGAACACGCGCAGGCAGGCGGCGAGGTCGGCGTCGGGCACGCCCTCGAACAGCGTGGCGCGCAGTTCACGCAGCGTGTCTTCGATCTGCGCGCGCGCCGTCGCGCCGGCGGCGGTCAGGTGCAGGGTCTTGGCGCGGCGGTCGGCGGGGTCCTCGCGGCGCTCGGCGAGGCCGGCGGCCACGAGCTGGTCCAGCGAGCGCACCAGCGAGGCGGCTTCGATGCCCAGCAGGTCGGCCAGCTGGATCTGGCGCACGCCATCGCCCTGGCGGCCGATCATCACGAGCGGCCAGGCCATGGTGGCCGACACGCCGTGGTGGGCGACGGCCTTGTCGGCCGTGGCCTTGTAGGCGCGCTGCAGCACCGACAGCAGCATGGTGGTCGCCATCAGCGCGGTCTCGCGCTCGGACGGCTGGCTCAATGGGCTGGCGGACATTTCATTAGCAATCTATTAATTAGCTTGCTAATGATTATACGGAGATCCAGGGTTTTCTGCAGGGCGCGTCGTGAACGGAGGTCGCGGCGGGCCAAGGTGTAGCGCAGTTCAGTGCCGATCGACCCGGCTGGTACGCTGCGGTTCTGGTGGCCGCAGAGCAGGCAATGCGAGTGCACCCGCGGGGCCGGCTCTGCCGGACCGCTGGGTGCGCCCCTTGAGGGGGATGGGCCGGCTACACGCAGTGCGCCGGCCAAACGGGGTGGTTCAATATTCCCAGAACACGCGCTGCAGGTCGGCCGCGCTCAAGGGGCGGGTCAGCGCGACCATGGCCAGGATGCGGGCCTTTTGCGGGTTCAGGTCGTGCGCGACCACCCAGTCGTACTTGTCGTCGGGCTGCTCGGCGTTGCGCAGCACGAAGCCACCCGTGTTCACGCGCGAGCTGCGGATCACCTGCACGCCGTCGGCACGCAGTTTTTGCAGCACGGGCACCACGCGGTCGGCGACCGAGCCGTTGCCGGTGCCGGCGTGGACGATGGCCTTGGCGCCCTTGCCGATGGCTTCCACGCTGGAGGCCGGCACGTTGCCGTAGCCGTAGGCGATGTCGACCTGCGGCAGCGCCGTGATCTCGTCGATGTTGAACTCCGACTGCGTGGTGTGGCGCTTGACCGGCGCGCGGAACCAGTAGTTCTTGCCTTCCACGATCATGCCCAGCGGGCCCCACTGGCTCTTGAAGGCCTCGGTCTTGATGTTGATGGCCTTGGCCACGTCGCGGCCGCTCTGGATCTCGTCGTTCATCGTGACCAGCACGCCCTTGCCCATGGCGTCCTTGCTGGCCGCCACGTTGACGGCGTCGTACAGGTTCAGCGCGCCGTCGGCCGACAGTGCCGTGCCCGGGCGCATGGAGCCGACGACCACGATGGGCTTGTCGGTGCGCACCACGAGGTTCAGGAAATAGGCGGTCTCCTCCAGCGTGTCGGTGCCGTGCGTGACGACGATGCCGTCCACGTCGGCCTGCTTGGCCAGTGCCGAGACACGCCGGGCCAACGTCAGCAGGTTCTCGTTGGTGAAGCTCTCGGAGGCGATCTGGAAGGTCTGCTCGCCCTTGACGTTGGCGACCTTGGAGATCTCGGGCAGGCCGGCGATCAGCTTGTCCACGGGCACCTTGGCGGCGGCGTAGGTGGCACTGTTGGCGGCCGAGGCGCCGGCGCCGGCGATGGTGCCGCCCGTGGCCAGGATCACCACATTGGGCAAGGCCTGGGCATGCGCGATGGCGCTGGCCGCCAGCAGGCTGGCCGCAGCCGCGAAGGCGCGAAAGCGAGGGGAAAGGGTCATGAACGAACTCCTGAAACGTAAAACGCCTGCTCCGGCGTGCGGCCCCGCTGCGCGCACCGGGCGCGCGCCGAGGCTGCGGCGCCGAGGCGCGGCGGATGCCTGTGGGCGGCTGCGCGCCGGCAGCAGGACCTGCAGGCCGTGCGTGGCCGCCCGCGGCCATCATGGCCGCAGCGCCGGGGCGCCCCGCAGGAAAACACAATAAGTTGCAAATTTCGGCGGCCGGCCGCCTGGCGCCAGGTGCGTGGCGCCAGGCGCGCCCGGGCCCGGCCCTCGCACGGCTGTCACATGCGCCGGGCACCATGGGCCCATTTCATGTCAGGACCTGCCATGCCGCAACCGCCCCGCGCTTCCCAGATCCTTGCCGCCGCCGACCTGGCCGACGGCTTCATCGCGGACATCCTCGACGCCGCTCCCTCGCTGCTGGTCGGCAAGGTGGCCGACCAGGACAACAAGGAGATCGCGCGCGCCGCGCGCCGGCTGGCCGAGTTCCGCCGGCACCTGATCGACGCGCTGGCCCGCCAGCCGCTCGGTGGTGCCGATGGGGGTTCCGACGATGGTGAGGAGGATGGGCCCGAAGAAGACGAAGAGGACGACGAAGCGCTGGCGCCGCCCGCGCCGGCCAGGCTGCGCAGCCGGCGCGCCTGAGGCCGCAGCGCAGGCCCCAGGCCCTGCACGGGCCCGGACCTCGCGTGGGTCCCGGGTCCGCCGGGGGCTGCCGCGCTCAGGGTGAGCGGTGCAGCCGCGGCGCCGCGAGCAGGGCCAGGTTGTCCGTGATGGCCGCGTCCACGCGCGGGTAGCGGCCCTTCATCTTGGACAGCGTCATGATGGTCTGCAGCGCCTGCAGGTCCTTGAGTGTGGGGGCGACCTTGATCTGCGCAATGGCCGCGTTCTGGTTGCCTGCGTTGATCAATGCCATCAGCTTGCTGGACCAGTCGTTTGCGCGTGCCATGGGTTCACCTGCTTTCCTTGAGGGGGTCGACTGTACCCAGGTGGCCGCCGGACCCGGCCATGGGCGTTACGATCACCCATGAGAAAAACATTCCAGCTCCAGGTCGAGGGCAAGCACCCCGACCGTCTCGTCGAAGCCATCAAGCACGACATCCGCAAGTACATCGCGCGCGAACGCCGGCGCGCACTGCCCGAAGAAGCGGACTTCTGGGACTTCGACTGCCGCTTCGGCACGGACCAGGCCAGCGCCGGCACCGTGCACCTGTCGGACATCACCGGCCGCATCGACGGCGTGGTCAAGGAGGGCGGCAAGCAGTTCTACGTCGAGATCCTGGCCAAGCCCGCCAAGCGCCAGCCGCGGCCGGCGGCGGACCCGGCGGACCCGGTTCAAGACGGCGCCTGACGACGCCTCACATCGCGCTGTCCAGCATGGCGCGGTAATCGTCGCGCGAGGCCAGCCGCGGATTCGTCTTGTGGCAGTGGTCGGCCATGGCGCCGTCGATGATCTGCTCGAACTGCGCCGGCGTCACGCCGACCTCGGCCAGGCCCTTGGGCAGACCCAGGCGCGCATTCATGTCGCGGATCGCCTCGCCGATGTCGCCAGGCCCGTCCAGGTGCATGGCCCGCGCCATGCGCTGCAGCCGTGCCTCCTTCTGCACCGACTCGGCGCCGGCGTTGAAGCGCACCACCGCGGGCAGGAAGAGGGCGTTGAGGGTGCCGTGGTGCAGGCGCGGATCGACGCCGCCCAGGCTGTGGCTCAGGCTGTGCACGCAGCCCAGGCCCTTCTGGAAGGCCATCGCGCCCTGCATGCTGGCGCTCATCAGGTTCAGCCGCGCCTCGCGGTCGCTGCCGTCCTTCGTCGCGCGTTCGATGTGGCCCCAGGCACGCTCCAGGCCGTCGAGCGCGATGCCGTCCGCCGGTGGGTTGAAGGCGGCCGCCATGAAGGTCTCCATGCAGTGCGCGATGGCGTCCATGCCGGTGGCGGCCGTGAGCTTGGGCG
>DATKFT010000343.1:0-2432 GCA_035544335.1 Pseudorhodoferax sp. | reverse complement strand
TCGAAGTCGCGCAGACGGCCGAACGCGGGCTGTTCGACCAGGTCTTCGTGGCCGACAGCCCCGGCATCGCGTTCCGCGGCGGCGAGGAGGCGCTGCGCCGCCAGGGCCGCGTCTCGTACTTCGAACCTGTCACACTGTGGGCCGCGCTGTCGGCCGTCACCAAGCACATCGGCTTTGTCGCGACCGCCTCCACGACCTACGAAGACCCCTACCTGCTCGCGCGCAAGTTCGCCTCGCTGGACCACATCAGCAAGGGCCGCGCGGCCTGGAACGTGGTCACCACGGGCGCGGACAACGTGCATGGCAACTTCGGGTTGGACGCGCATCCCGACCCGGCGCTGCGTTACGAGCGCGCGCACGAGTTCGTGCAGGTGGTCAAGGGCCTGTGGGACAGCTTCGAGGACGACGCCTTCACGCGCGACGCGGCCAGCGGCGTCTACTTCGACCCGGCCAAGCTGCACGCGCTGAACCATGTGGGCAAGCACTTCAAGGTCCAGGGGCCGCTGAACCTGGAGCGCCCGCCCCAGGGCTATCCCGTGATCGTGCAGGCCGGCTCGTCCGAAGACGGCAAGGAGCTTGCGGCGGCTTCGGCCGAGGCCATCTTCACGGCCTGGACCAGCCTCGCGGAGGCCCAGGCCTTCTACCGCGACGTCAAGGGCCGCATGGCGCGCTACGGCCGGCGGCCCGAGCAGCTGCTCGTGCTACCCGGCATCTCGCCCGTGATCGGCCGCACCGAGGAAGAAGCCCAGGCCAAGTGGGCCGAGCTGCAGGGCCTGATCCATCCCGCGGTGGGGCTGGCGGCCATCGCGCCGTTCTGGCCCGGCGAGGATCTCGGCCGCTGGGACCTGGACGCGCCGCCGCCCTACATTCCCGAGCCGCCCAAGGGCACGCACAGCCGCACGCAGGTGGTGCTGGAGCTGGCCCGGCGCGAGCGTTTCACGGTTCGCCAGCTCTACGAGTACCTGGCCGGCGCGCGCGGCCACTGGGTCGTGGTCGGCACGCCCGCGCAGATCGCCGACCGCATGCAGGAGTGGTTCGAGAACGGCGCGGCCGACGGCTTCAACGTGATGCCGCCCGTGCTGCCGGCCTCGCTCAACGAGTTCGTCGACCTCGTGGTGCCCGAGCTGCAGCGGCGCGGACTGTTCCGCACCGCCTACGAAGGCCGCACGCTGCGCGAGAACCTGGGGCTGGAACGGCCGGTCCATCCCTTCGCCGCCGGGCAGCGCCAGGCCGCCTGAGGGGCCTCGCTGAGGCTCCTCGCTGGCGGGCAGGCCGTTGAACGCCCCATCGACCCAGACGGCACGGCCGTCGCCCATCGCTCCGTCGTCGAACCCGGCTTGATCGCCATCCGTGGCGCTCGGGGCGCGACCCGCGGCCCCGCGCTGGCATGGGGCGTTCAAGAGACGCATCAGCGCGGCAGCCGGCCCGCTGGGTTCGGTGCCAGGCTGTGCGCAAGCCCTGGACTGCCACGACGTTGGGGCGTGGGCGTCTTCTGGCCCGAGGGGCCAGGCGCGTGCGGCCCTTGCCGCATGGTGCTGGACGACAACGAAGCGGGCCCGCACAACCGCACCGGGCGCGTGCCACCGGCGCGATTCGCCGACCGAGCCGCACCGTCGGCGCCTCGAGGGTCGCTGCGCGACCATCCAATCCCCATCGGTCAAATTCAGCAAGCCTTGGCCAGGACGCATGGCACGGCTGGCGGGGGCCGGTCAGGCCACGGCGAGGTTCCCGCTGGCATGCGGCGCAGCCCGGTCAGAGAGCTTGCCAAGTCGCGGCATGCCACGGCGGGAATGCAAGCGGCACGCAGGCGATCCTCTCGAAACCGGCGGTCGCGGCCATGCGGCATCGCGAGGGCGATGCGAAGATCACCGCATGTCCAAGACTTGGCCGAACCGAATAGAAGACCGGCCAGCGGCAAGTCGTCGGACACACTGACAGTGACAACGGCGCATGCAACATGGTGGCTCTGACAAAAGATGGAGATCCCGCAGCGGTCCTGCGGATGAAGATGGACGGCAGACCGGGGGCTGAAAGCCTGCACGCGTCCATGCGCGACGATTTGCCGATCGGCGCGGAGCACGCAAGATGAGCATGCCTGACGGACTCGGTGGTCTGCGCCTGTCCCCAAAGCATCGCGCGGCGGCCCAGCAACTTCTGGCGTGGCTGCCCACCGTTTGCGCGCCGGTGGGGGTGGTCTTCGCGGGCAGCATCGTCGCCGGGACCGCGGGCCCGTCCAGCGATCTCGATGTCGTCGTGCTGCACGACGCGCATTGGCGCCAGCGCATCCAGCGCCGGTTTGCCGACACGCCGGCAGAGATCTTTGTCAACTCCGAGCAGTGGCTGCGCTTCAGCATGCAGGAGGGGGCCACGAATGCCGCGCCTGTGATGGCGCACATGATGGCGACCGGCACCGTGGTCATGGACCGCGCCGC
>DATKFT010000342.1:0-5383 GCA_035544335.1 Pseudorhodoferax sp. | reverse complement strand
GTCCTGCAGCTGGTCGCGGAAACCCGAGGCGCCGCCGGCCTGGTAGAAGCCGGCCTTGGACCACATGCGGCACGACAGCGTCTGGTACAGCAGCCAGCGGTTGACCAGCACGTCGAACAGCGGGTCCGGCGTGCGCACCTGCACGCGGCCCAGCAGCTCGTCCCAGAAGCCGCGCACGCGCGCCAGCGCGGCGGCGCCATCGGCGTGTTGCCAGCGCCTGGCCAGGACCGTGGCGGCATCGGCCGTACCGGCATGGCCCAGCACGAAGCACAGCACGGTGTCGGTGCCGCCCTCCAGCACGGCATCGGCGGCGACCGCGCCGCAGGCGTCCAGGCCGCTGCCCTGGCGCTGCGCGAGCCGGGCCGGCAGCTCCAGCGCGCCGCTGGCGCCGAAGAACGCGCCACGGTCGCAGCTCCATTGCAACTCCCCGGTCAGGCCGGTCAGCATCAGAAAGGCCGTGCAGCCGCCGAAGCCCGCGCTCGATTCGCGCTGCTGCGCGAACACGGCCGGCAGTCCCTCGGGCTTCCAGGTGTGCACGGTGCGGCGCTGGCCGCGCGCGGCGCCCAGCTGCCACTCGGCCAGCGCCAGCGCGCGCAGCCGCCGCCGGCCGCTGCCCGTGTGGCGCACGCGCACCTGCACCAGCTTCACGGCGTCGTCGCGGTCGGCGAAGAAGGTGGTCTGCAGCTCCAGCGCCCCGTGCCGGCACGTGAAGACGCTGTAGCCCTGGCCGTGCCGCACGCGGTGCACGGCCTGGCCGCCCGCGCTGGCCGGCAGCAGCGGCAACACCGCGCCGCTGTCCAGGTCCTGCAGCAGGTAGTGCTCGAAGGCCGGGTCGCGGACCGGGTCGTTCGACCAGGGCGTGAGCTGGTGCAGCTGGCTGTTGACGGCCCAGGTGTAGCCCACGCCCGCCTCGGACACCTGGAAGCCGAAGCCGCTGTTGGCGATCACGTTGACCCAGGGCCTGGGCGTGGGGTGGGCGGCGCCGATGTCGACGCGGTATTCGCCACTGGCGGCGTCGAAGTGGCCTGGGGGCGAATCCACCGGTGCCGCCGGCGTTGCCGGCGCCCACGGCAGCGGCGTGCCCGGTGGTGCAGCGTTCTCGCGCGCGGGCGCGCCGCGTTGCGCCGCATCGCGCAGCGCGGCCACCTGGACTTCCAGCGGGCGGCCGTCGGCCGTGAACACGGCCCTGGCCAGCGCGGCCAGCGCGGCCTGTTCGCGCGGTGTGAGATCGCGCTCGCGCAGCAGATGGAAGTCGGCCGAGTCCTCGCGCGGAAAACTCTGGCGCACCTGGTGCGCCACCGCGCTGCGCAAGGCCTCGATGCCGCGTTGCAGCGGCATGGCGTAGGAGTCGGGCTCGCCGTTCAGCACGACCACATCGCAGGCCACGCCGCCGAAGCCCCACCAGGGCTGTGCGCGCAGCAAGGCATTGAGCAGGCCCATGCCGAGCAGTCCCTGGATGCGCACGAGCACGATGGGCTTGTCGCCGGAGATGCCGAAACGCCAGAGCGCGCGCAGGTCGAACAGTCCGCGCTCGGTGGTCGCGCGCGGCGTGGTGTAGGTCAGGATGGTGGTCAGGTCCTGCAGCGCGAAGTCGCGTTGCGGATCCGTGCCCAGGTCGCGCAGGCGCACCTGCGCCAGCGTCGCGGCCAGCCGCGCGGCGCGCTCCACGTGCATGGGCTGCAGGTGGCGGTCGATGCTGGCGTACAGCGCGTCCAGGCTGTCGCCAGCGGTGGTGGCGAAGGTCAGACTCGCGCTTTCGCCAGGCCCCACGGACAGCCGCACACGCAGGCAGGCGATCGGGTCCAGGCCCGTGGTGGGCTGGCCGTCGGCCGCGCGGGGCTGGGCATGCAGGGCGGGTGCGGCCAGCGAGCGCCTGCGCCCGATGAACGCACGGCGGTCCGTCATGGCGTCGACCGACAGGATGTCGCCCTGCGTGGCCCCGAGGAAATGCGCGGCGAGCATGGCCGGTTCGCCGGGCAGGCGGGGCCGGCGTTCGAGCACGAGCGCGCGCCATGCGGACTCCCAGCGCGCGCGCAGGAACAGGTTCGCGAACGCGGGATGGGCCTCGTCGGCCTTGGGGTGGGACAGCACGGGCTCGAAGTAGGAGACCAGCTCCAGCGTGCGCGTGTCGGCCCCTTCGTTGTGCAGCGTGACGGTGCGCAGCTCGGTGTCGTCCTCGGGACTGATCAGCACCACGGTGCGCAGCCGCAGGCCGTCGCCCTGCGCGTCGAATTGCACGCGGTCGGCCAGGAAGCGCGTGCGGTAGAGCCAGTCGGCACCAGGCGCCGGCACGGCCGTCAGCGAGGTCGGCGCCAGGCGGCCGGCCTCGTGCACATAGAGGAAGCTGCCATGCTCGTCGCGCAGCGGATCGTCGCGCCAGCGGCTCACGTTGAACGCGCGCCAGCGGCTCACGCCCGCGCCATTGGCCCGCAGCGCGACCGTGTAGCGCCCGTTGGACAGCAGCTGCGTCGGCCCGAAGCCGCGCTGCGTGGGATCGAGCGTGCGCGAACGCGAGGCGGCAGGCGCGTCCTTGCCCTGCGGTTCGGGCGGGACGCGCGGGTCGGCACTGGCGATGATCTGGCGTGGCGTGCGCTCGTGCAGCAGCGTGGCATGGGCCCGCACCAGCGGCGCGGCCGAGAACCAGCGCCGGGGCGCGGCATCGCAGAGCAGGTCGCACAGCGCCACCAGCGACATGCCCTGGTGGTGGGCCATGAAGTTGCGCACGACGGTGCAGGGCTGGCCCACGAGCTGGCGCGCGGCCGTGAAATCGAGCGCGTCGAAGAAGCCGAAGTCACCGCGCCCGCCCAGGGCCTGCAGCCGCTGCAGGTTGGCCAGCGCGGCCTGCGGCGCGAGCATGGTCGCCATCACGCTGGCATAGGGCGCCACCACCTGCTCGGCCAGCGGCGTGCGCCGCAGCGCCAGGCGCGGCACGCCGAACGGCGCGTACTGGTAGGCCAGCGAGTGGTCGCGCGCGGCATAGGCCGATTCCGAAATCCCCCAGGGCAGGGTGCGGGCGTGCGCGAACGCGCGCTGGGCCTGCACGGCCGCCTGGCTGGCACCGCGCAACAGGCTGCCGCGCGGCTCGGCCATGACCAGCATCGGCATCAGGTACTCGAACATCGAACCCGACCAGGACTTGAGCCCCGCGCGCATGCCCACCGGCAGGAAGATGCGGCCCAGCGCCGCCCAATGGCGCCGCGGCACGTCGCCCTTGGCGATGGCCAGGAAGCTCAGCAGGCGCGCCTCCGACGCCAGCAGGTCGTAGTAGCCGGCGTCGAGCGCGTTGTCGTCGGTGCGCAGGCCGATGTGGAACAGGTGGCGCTTGCCGTCGTACAGGCCGCGAAAGTCCATGGCCGCGCACAGTGCCTCGCAGCGCAGGGCCAGGGCCTGCAGGGCGGCAGCGTCGTCGCCGCCTGGCGTGCGGTCGGCGCTTTTGGCGCTGTCGGTGCCATCGGTGCCATCGGTGCCATGGGTGCTCGGGGCGCCTGGCGCCGCGAAGTGGCGGCAGGCCTGCGCGACGGCCACCAGGTGGCCGGCCAGGTTGCCGCTGTCCACGCTGGAGACATAGGCCGGTGCGAGCACCTGCAGCGTGCAGGTGTCGTACCAGTTGAACAAATGGCCCTGGTGCTTGCGCAGGGCCTCCACGCTGTCCAGCGTGGCTGCCAGCCGCTGTGCCAGCGCGGCGCGGTCGATCCAGCCGAAGCGGTGCGCGCAGCAGGCCGACAGCAGGTACATGCCGATGTTGGTCGGCGAGGTGCGGTGGGCCAGTGCGGGCTGCGGGTCGACCTGCAGGTTGTCCGGCGGCAGGTGGTGGTCGTCGGCGCCCACGGCATGCTCGAAGAAGCGCCAGGTGTCGCGTGCGAGCGCCAGCGCGTAGTCGCGTTCGGCCGGCGTGAGCGGCCGGGCCGGTGCGGTGCGCACGCGGCTGCCCCACCAGGCCAGCAGCGGCGCACAGGCCCACAGGCCGAACAGAACGGCGCCGGGCCAGGGCAGGGGCCCGAGTGCTGCAGCCAGCGCCAGGGCCAGGCACAGGCTGCTGGGCAGTGCGCCGGCGCGCACGAACGCCGCGAGCCGCTGGGTCGCGCTGGCCTGCGCCTGCGCGGCGGTGGTCCACTCCAGCAGCTGACGGCGGCTCACGAGCAGGCGCCACAGGGAGCGCAGCGCCGCGTCCAGCGCCTGCCAGGCGTTGGCGGCCAGCTGCACGAACTGCCAGGCCGCCCCGCCCAGCGCGCGCAGCAGCTCGAGGGCGCCGGTGCCGAAGAAGTGCAGCCAGGCGATGCCGCGGCGCGTGGGCACCAGGCCCGCGACGGCGCCCAGCAGCGGGCCCAGCGCGAAAGCCGCGGCCACGCAGGCGAGCGCCCAGGCCAGCGGCAGCGCGTGCGTGAACACCACCAGCACCAGCAGCGCCGCACAGGCCGGCGCCAGCAGCGCGCGGCGCAGGTTGTCCACCATCTTCCACAGGCCCAGCGCGTCGATGCCGAAGTGGCGGGGCCGCCGCATGAGCGGCAGCAGCTGCCAGTCGCCGCGCATCCAGCGGTGGCCGCGCGCCGCGGCGACACCGGCATGCTGCGGATGGGCTTCGACGAAGGCCAGGTCGCCGACCAGCGCGCAGCGCGCGAGCGTGCCCTCGAGCAGGTCGTGGCTCAGCACGGCGTCCTCGGGCAGGCGGCGGTCCAGCGTGGCGTGCACGGCGCGCACATGCAGCAGGCCTTTGCCGCTGAACGAGCCGCTGCCGAACAGGTCCTGGTAGATGTCGGAGGTGCCGGCGCTGTAGGGGTCGATGCCGCACTGCCCTGCGAACAGCCAATGGAACGGCGAGCGCTGCGCGCGCGCGGGCAGCGGCGCCAGGATGCGCGGCTGCAGGATGCCGAAGCCGGCCGTCACGCGGCGCCGGAGCGCATCGATGCGTGGCGTGTTGAGCGGGTGGGCGGCCACGGCCACGAGTTCGCGCAGCGTGCCCGGTGGCAGGATGGTGTCGCTGTCCAGCGTCACGACATAGGGGATGCGCGTGGCCAGGCGCTGGCCTGCGGCCAGCGGCAGGAAGCCGCGCGCGTCCTGCACGGCCAGCAGCCGCAGCAGCATCTCCAGCTTGCCGCGCTTGCGTTCCCAGCCCATCCAGCGCCGCTGCGTGGCGCACCAAAGGCGTGGCCGGTGCAGCAGCAGGAAATGCGCAGGCGCCCCGTCGGCGCCCGGGTGGCTCCGGTTGAGCGCGGCGATGCCGGCCTGCGCGGCGTCCAGCACGGCCTGGTCCCCGGGCAGGCAGGCGCTGTCCGCGTCCGGCCAGTCGCTGAGCAGCGCGAACTGGGCCTGCGCTTCGCGGTTGGCCAGCCAATGGCGCTCGAGCGCCTGCACGAGTTCCAGCGCAGCTGCGGGCGAGGTCAGC